>NZ_JADBTB010000003.1:0-18111 GCF_020246405.1 Microcystis sp. M083S1 | reverse complement strand
TGCTCAGGAGGTTTTATCGTTTCGGCAAAAACTTTAAAATTATTAATTTTTTATTTCAATTTTTTGCCAAATATAATCTTTTCAAATTTCCTAACTTGAAAAGATTTGATGCCTTTTCACAACTCATTTAGGTTTGCTATAAGATGACAAAGTTATAATTAACTCAATCGGAAATTGAAAGCCTTACTTTTGAAGAATTTTTGTATTTAAGAAATTGGATTAATAAGTTAGACTATCAACAATGGGAAAAACAAATCAAATTTTAGCAAGAAGGAATTTTGAGCTTTTAAAAAGTGACTTAAACCATTCTTCTTTGTCTTTTAAAAAAGTTGGATAATTTTGATCGGTAAGATTTGGTATTAATTATAGAGCTTTAGCTTTTAAAGATGGTGAAGATTATATTTGGGGGTGGATAGGAAGTCATGAAAAATAGGAAAGATTATTAAAACAAAAGCGTTCGCCTCTTTATTGCCAAAATGTAGTTAAACAAAGTGCAACCCAACACCAACCAAATAAATTAATAATTGATCATCTTGGATCGCACTCAATCTACAGGTGATCGCCATTTTAAAACAGTCTTTTTAATAGTTCATCTTTACTTAGATTAAAATGTAGAGCGACATCACGCAAAATATTATTTAAAGTGCCTATTTTGACAGGATTATGAGCAGGAATAGTAATCTGATGTGTACCATTTTCAGAAGTAGTTAGTCTAATATGGCTACCCGTTTGACGACTCACTTCATAACCTAACTCAGACAATTTTTTGATTAAGTCATCACTGGATAAATCTCTGGGTAGCTTCATACCGCAAATACCTCATCCCTAACAATATGTAAACGAATAATTTTAGGGCGATTTTCCCTATCATCATAATGACAATTAACGGCATCTTTTACCATTTCTCGTAAAGATTGTAAATCATCGGCTTCGGTAAAAATAGACTCGCCTAATGCCCTTGCTGTATATCCCCCTTCTGGTGCATCTTCCACTAAAAAAACTATTTCTGTCATATTTCCTTCTTTACTCTCTAAATTTTTGCAGTAATTTTAATTATAGTTTGTTTAGTTTTTTAGATAGCACTTTTTAAAGCTTACAAGATTAGCATTCGCCGTTTATCAACCCTAATCGCCCCTTTATTGCCAAAATGTAGTTAAACAAAGTGCAACCCAACACCAACCAAATAAATTAATAGTTGATCATGTTGGGTTTCGTGTCTCAACCCAATCTACCAGATCGGCGATCGCACTGTATTTCTAAATTGCGAAACATAAGTGGTAGCATCTTGCCACATAAGATTGTAGGAACTAATACTAAATCCGGTTATTAAAAACTGATTATTTATTCCCCTTTGCCTTTTGCCTCTTGCATGAGTGCCTCTCCTCATAACTAGCCTGTACTCAACGGATTTAGTATAAATGGATAAAAGCCTGTCATAGCAAACAGTCATGAAAAATAGAGAGAAATTATTTTATCAACGAAATATTGATGTTAAATTGTTCCAGACATTACGGACAAGGTTGCCACCTTGTTCTATTGTATTGGAAACAGATTCCGCTATCTGACGTGCGCCGTCTTGAATAACTGTAGCCGTTTCTGCACCTATCGCTCCACCAATTGCACGACCAAGCTCTCTTGCACCGGGAACAGGAACTATTCTACCCACACCATCGCCTACTTCTTCGCCTATACTACGACCAACTTTTTGAAACCAATTTTCTACAGTACGTGGAAATCTAGGTTCTTCCTTAATCATGTCATCGTTTATACCTAGTGGAGCATTAGATACGTTGGATACGTTGTTATTCACATAAGTATTATTTTCGTAAGTAGTACGATAGTAAAAATGAGTGTGTATATCTTGACTTGATGATTGACTTTCTTGGGTTTCATCATCTTCTTGTAAACGCAACCCTCTCCAATTAACTATTTCCAACAAAAAACCGTCTAACCCCTCCTCAGAAATTCTGACAAATGTTTTCACAAATAAACGACCAAGCCAAAGTTTTCTATCAGGAGTTCTAGTTCCTTTATTAGTAATAGCAACTGAAGGAATTTCTAGGGCAATTTCTTGACCAACTTCCTTAGCAATTTGATCGCGTATTAAACGGGTTCTTTCATAAAGATAGCGTTCAAAATCTTTAGGTTCGACTTTATCAGCACGAGTAAAAACAATAACTGCTCTTTTCCAAATTTCCTTACCAAATGCACTCGTCGTATGACGAATAGTGACTATTTCATCTGTCCTGACGCGAGGCTCGTCTAATTGTGTGACAAACCATAAACAATCAATCGGTTCTTTAATTTCGGTGTGAATTAACCTAAGATAAGCCTCATTATCTCCATCAGCATCACACAGTCCTGGTGTATCATAAATTCTGTAAGGAATAATGGCATTTGAAGGAGCAGGGTAGGCTTTTACAATTTTAGTTTCAGCTTCAAATTCTCCCACTGGAGCTATTTCACGCCCCATTAAAGAATTTATCGTACTAGACTTACCGACACCCGCTCTTCCTACTAACAGAAATGAAAAACCTCTCGCTTTAGCTTTCTCTTGTATTTTAAGCAGTTCGCTTTCAGCTAAATCAGCAGAAGTTACCTCTTTTTTGATTTCGTCAAAAAACGATTCATTTGCAGTTGTTACAGGAGTTTCCCGATTTGGCAATACAAAATTTTGGGTTTTTGAACTTTGTTTTGCAAGTCTTGCCAAAAGTTGCTTTGTTTTTTGTGTTTGTTCATCCATAGCACAAAATTATCTTTAATAGTTGTTTAGTCCTGAATAGCTTTAAGTAAAACTTCCTTGAGAGATAGAGCCTCTTCTTCTATTTCTTGGATAGTAATTGTATCAACAATATCAAACTTAGCCCCTAAATCCTGTAACTCTCCATCTAAAGCCTTAAGGAAAGCAGCTGCGTCTGGATCGTTACCAATTTGAATGAAAGAGATACCTAATTCTTCATCCCTATCTATTCGCTGTGTTGCTTCAACAATTTCTCTAATGACTGATTCACGATTATCTGGCTGCCCATCGGTTACAACTAATATAATTTCCCCGTTAGGTTTAGTTTCCCCAGATTCTCGACGCTGAAAATAATTTTGAAATAAGTCCTTTAATACCTCTGCCATCTCAGTTCTGCCTAAAGGCTCATTCTCCTGAAATATTTGAATAACTCTATTGGCAGTAACATTGTCATAGCGTCTGAATCGAGTTGAAAAAGTGTAAACTGTAATACCATCTGGATCGAATTCCTCGCATTTAGCAGCTAAGGCAAGGGTTGACTCTTGCATAACATCCCAACGGCTTCTACCTCCAATCTGATCTTTGGTTGACATACTGCCACTCTTATCAATAATTAGGGTATAGTCCCTGTCTTCTAACATACTGTCATCCTCGCTAAATAGACTTAAAAATATTAACAATCTCGAAAAAAAGCAGAACCTTTCGCTTTTTGTTGCCAAGAGTGTACTGATCCCATTTTTGAATTGGCAGATAATACCGCTTTTCAAGCCTACCCTCCCGAATACTTAACCCCCTCACTATTCAGAATTTGAGCCACTTTGGTTGCATTTGAGCTATAATTAACCTCGATAGTATCGCCTGAAATTGTCACACTCGAACCTAAAGAGTTAACTACTTTTGCCTTAGCTTCTGATTTTTTAGAATCGAGCGCATATTTGTCTAAAACGAACTTCGTCATAAAATACCTACGTTAAACTGAGACATAAGCAATAATACTTAGAACTAGCGTCGCTGAGTTAGATATGGTTAGTTTTAGGTCTGTTTTGCTTAACTACATTCCATCATGCCAAACGCTTCCAAAAAGTGACACCCCCTAAACATCGGATTTTATCGGGAGTTTTGTCGGGTAAATTTTTCTGAAAATTGGAAAAAGTGGGATTTAGTTGGGCTATAATACCCAAAAATCTTTTGCTGTGTCGATTGTATGAATATCACGGAAGTTTTACAACTGATTGACGAACGCCTTATTGAGCGAGATAAAAAGCCGCTAAATACTATCCAGAAGGCTATTTTTGAAGGGAGTTGGCAAGGACAGAGTTATCAAGAAATAGGTAACGAATATCACCGCAGTGAGACTCATATTAGAGAGGAAGGTGCTAAATTATGGAAGCTTTTATCGGATGCTTTTGGGGAAGAAATAAGAAAATCTAATTTTCGTTCTACCATAGAAAGAATGAAGATTAAATCATCTCCAAATTCTTTGAATGTTGTAAATAGTAACAATAACCATTTTTGCCATACACAAACCTTCACTTTACCCAATGGCAATGATAAAAATAGATATATAAACTCTCAATCTGAATCAAAATATCATGATCTAACCCTTGCTCCCCAAATTATTGACTTTTATGATCGAGAAAACGAACTCGCAACAATCTCGAACTGGGTGTTTAAGCAAAATACTCGCTTAATTGCCGTTTTGGGATTATGGGGAATAGGAAAAACCACCCTAGTTAAACGATTTATTGATCTCAATTTAGAACAATTTGAAGTGGTGATTTGGAAAAGTTTAAAATTTCCTAAGTCTTTAGATTTATGGCTAAATGATTTATTGAATACTTGCCAAAAAGAACCGAAAGAAAGCACCGATAATAAAATCCAGCAATTGTTAGAAGTTCTAAGCAATCATAAATGTTTAATCGTCTTAGATGATTTTCAAAATCTTTTTGCTGTTGGTCAAATGGCGGGTAATTATCAACCTGAATATAGTAGTTATCAACATTTTTTAAAACTGATTGCAGAAATCCAACACCAGAGCCATTTTATTCTCATTAGTCAAGAAAAATCGGCGGAAATGAACTATCTTAATCAAGAAAATTCTCCTATTCAATGCTTAGAATTATCAGGATTTGAAGCGATTGATTTTCTTGAAAATAAAGGTTTACAAGATGGGGAAAGATGGTTAGAATTAATTCAATTATACGAAGGTAATCCTTTTTATTTAACTGATATTGCCGTTTTGATTAAAGATGTTTTTGATGGCAAGGTTAACGATTTCTTGGCAGAAAATAGCTTAGTTATTACTAAAAAAATGCAGTCTCATTTAAAACAAATTTTTGGTCGCTGTTCTCCCCTTGCTCAACAAATCGCCTTAGAATTAAGTAAAGTTGATCAACCTTTATCTAGAGAGGAGTTAAAAAATAACCTAGATTTATCTGCTAGTGATTTAATCAATGGTTTACAATCCTTGCAACAACGTTATTTAATTCAAAGGGAGCAAAACCGATTTCAATTATCATCTATTTTTAAAGCGTATATCAAAAGCGATTGATTGTAATATTTTTTAGAGGAGATCGAGTCCGAAAAAGAACCCTTCCAACCTCTTAAACTGATTAGTAACAATTAGAGGCAATCAGCGATATTGATAGCGATCTGTGAGATTATTCTTGAGATAATATAAAGTCGATGTCTGATAACTGATAATTTATCGCTGAATTTAACTTCTTAAAGAAACTTGGAACTGTTTAACCAAAGCTTCTCGCACTTTTGTCATTAAGGGTTCCACATCTTCATCGGTTAAAGTTCGATCGCTGGCACGATAGACTAAACTAAAGGCCAAACTACAATGATTTTCTGGCACATTCTGCCCCTGATAGCGATCAAATAATTCGACTTTTTCTAAAAGAGTTCCCCCAGCATTTTTGATAGTTTTTGTCAATCTATCTACGGGTATATCTGTGGAAACAAAGAAGGCGATATCTCGCGCCGCCCCCGGATAGGTAGAATAGACCTGTAAACGCGGGGTAATTTTGGCACTATCGCTAAGAGTTGCTAACAGGATCGGGAACTGGATTTCAAAGGCATAAACTGCCTCAATTAATCCCTTTTGCTGACGCAATTGCGGGTGTAGTTGACCAAAAATTCCTAGTCGTTGTTTACCAATCCATAAAGATGCTGTTCGTCCGGGATGAAAACGCGCATCTTCGGCATCTTTTTCGTAGCTTACTGTCAGCGAAAGGCGATCGAATACTGCTTCTAAAATGCCTTTTGCTTCATACCAAGTCATGGCTACCTCTTTACCCGATCGCAGCCAACGTCCGGCCGGGAAGAAATCACCGCCAAAAATGCCAGCAATCGCATCGTATTCGTTGATATTATCCGATTCTGAGCGGAAAACTCGCCCGATCTCGAAGCCATTTAAGGAACCGTTACCCTGAGACTGATTATACTCAAACGCTTCGATTAAACCGTCGAGGAGATTAGTCCGCAAAGCAGAATACTCGACAAAAAGGGGATTAGCGAGGACAACTTCCGCTAATTCCGGTTTAACTAGGGAATACTGGACTAATTCCGTCAAACCCACTGCTCGAAAAGCTTCCCGCACCCGACGCTGTATAGTTTCCTCAAAGGATAATCCTCCGGCTGCGGTTTTTGCTGGCAAAGTATCGACAAAGCGATCATATCCGTACAGTCGCGCCACTTCTTCAATTAAGTCAATTTCTCGTTCTAAATCCCGATAACGGTAGTCTGGCACTGTCACAGTCCACAGAACAGGATTTTTCGAGGTTAACTGTAATTCACAGCCTAAATTGCCTAAAATCCGTTCCACATCTTCGGCGAGAATTTTGCCGATCGCACCATTATCTAGGGTAACTTGACCCAGTAGCTGCTGCAAACGTTCTAAACGCAATTCGATCGAACGACTGGACTGATCGGCACGATAATCAGCTTTAACCTGACTGCTGACAGTTCCCCCAGCTAACTCTAGAATCAAATCGATCGCCCTTTGACAAGCATATTCCAAAGCGGCGGGATTAACACCGCGTTCATAGCGTCCGGAAGATTCGCTGCGTAAACCCTGCGCTTTTGAGGAACGACGGATAGCGATCGGATCGAATAAAGCCGACTCTAGCACAAGATTAACGGTTTCCTCGTTAACTTCTGTATCTTGACCTCCCATCACTCCCGCTAAAGCTACCGGCTTATTATTGGCAGTAATTAATAAATTAAGCTCTTTTAAGCTTCTTTCCTGACCATCAAGGGTAATGATTTTTTCCCCTTCCTCGGCAAAACGGACCCCAATAGTAACGGATTTACCTCCGGCAAAACTTTGTAAACGATCGCGATCGAAAGCGTGTAAAGGTTGTCCCCACTCCAAGAGGACATAATTAGTAATATCGACCACATTATTGATCGATCGCAATCCGGCAGCCTGTAAACGCTGTTGCAACCATAGCGGAGATGGGCCAATTTTTACCCCCTCGATCACCGTACCAATATAGGCAGGACAGGCTTTATTTTCTGATATTTCCAGCGTTAAATCTTTTTTAGGGGAAAATTCACCTAATTTCACTTTTGGTAGGCTTAATTCTCCTCCTGTCAAAGCTGCCACTTCCCGCGCGACTCCGATCATACTCAAAGCATCGGCGCGGTTAGCGGTGGGAGAAATATCTAAAATCACCTCATCGAGTCCTAAAAGGGGACGAACATCTGTACCTAAAGGGAGATTTTCCTGACTAAAAATGTGGATTCCTTCAGAATCCTTAGTTAATCCTAATTCTGCGAGGGAACAGATCATCCCTTCCGATTTTACCCCGCGCAATTTAGCCGGTTTAATCGTTAAATTGATTTTTGGTAAATGAGTTCCCAAAGTAGCCACAGGAACTAGAATATCAGCCCTAGCATTGGGCGCACCACAGACAATTGTACTAAGATTTTCCTGGCCGATATCCACCTGACAGACACTTAATTTATCTGCGTTGGGATGGGGTTGGCGATCGATAATTTTACCAATAACCACACCCTTTGCCCATTCTCGGCGATCCTCGATCTCTTCCACTTCTATTCCCGCAATTGTCAATAATTCGGCTAATTCTTGGGGAGATTGGACAATTTTGACTAATTCTCGTAACCAGTTGATCGAAATCCGCATCGTTAATTCTTGCTTGCCGTTGGTTCTTAACTATTGTAAACGGTGGGTTGTCACCGCGACCGGGTTGACAGGAAAGATCGCTTTCAGGTTTGCTGGGGATACTCATTTTTAAAAGTTGCCTTCAGCCAATTATTATTATAGACTATAAGTTACATGGAGTAAGAAAATCGATGAGGAAAGCAATCAGTCTATTTGCCTGTGGTGGAATTGGAGATATGGCTCTTCGCTCTGGGGGATTTGAAGTTGTAGTGGCGAATGAATTATTGAAAGATCGTGCAGAAGTATTTAAATTTAACCACCCAGAATCATTAATGATTATTGGGGATATATGGGATACAAAAAATGAGATAGTCGCAGAAACAAAGCAGCGACTCTCTGGACAAAATTTAGACATTGTTTTTGCGACTCCTCCCTGCCAAGGTATGTCTAGAAATGGCAGAGGTAAGCTGCTTAATTCTATTCGTAAAGGCTCAAAAAATGAAATCGACCAGAGAAATTTATTAATCATTCCCACCCTAGAAGTTTTTCTGGCTAGTGGAGCAGAAACACTGGTCATGGAAAATGTGCCAGAAATGCAAAATACTTATATACCCTTTCCCGAGAAAGATGATTATTTGGTAAATATTTTATGTTATATAAAACAGCGTATTGGTGATAAGTTTTTAAGTTCGATTAGCATTATAGATTTTGCTGATTATGGAGTCCCGCAGAATCGTCAACGACTTATTTCAATATTTACTAAAAATGAGAAACTGAAGAATTATTTAAAAAAGAACAATTCTCTTTTTCCTAAACCAACTCATAGTAAAGAAGGATTAGAACTTCCCAGATGGAAAACTGTTCGAGACGCAATATATCATTTACCACCACTTGACTCTCAACGAACAGAAACTGCTAAATCAGATGATATACCATATCACTATGTACCCCTATTAGATGAAGAAAAATATTTTTGGATCAGTAATACACCAGAAGAAAAAAGTTCATTTGATAATCAATGTATTAACCCTGTTTGTAGATATAATGGTAATCCAACACACAGCGCACGCAAAAATAATGAAGGAATTAATCGAGCTAGTACAGAAACCCCCCTTTACTGCCTTAAATGTGGACACATTCTTCCTCGTCCATGGGTTAAAGAAGATGGAAAATACAGGTTGATGAAAGGTTATACCAGTGCCTATAAAAGAATGAGTTGGGACGCACCAGCCAGTACAATTACACGAAATCTCTCCTATGCTTGTAGTGACAATAAACTACATCCTATTCAAAATAGAGTATTATCTCTGTATGAAGCAATGATTCTTCATACAATTACCGAATACCCATTTTCTTGGAAACGGGCAGATGGCAAAAGAGTTAGTGATAAACTAATTAGAGAGTTAATTGGCGAAAGTATCCCACCTGCTGGATTACAAAAAATATTTGATCATTTAGTATCCATCCTCAATGATGATTGTTCTCTTGAGGAGCAAATCAAGGAAAAATATGAGCAGCTCTGTCTATTTTGAAATTAAATTGTCTTTGTTATATTTGTTGACAAAATTAATATATCTATCGTCATTCTTGATCATAATCCAGTTTTTATACATTTTCTTAACGCCTTGTCGTGACATAATTGAGACGCTAGTTGTTCTTCCACCGCCTTCTGTTGGCTGAACAATTTTACCCCAATCATTGTCAGTTAAGTTGTTGCCAAAAAATACAGCAACTATTTGAGGTATTGTATTCTCAAAATCCCAGAGAATGCCAATAAGATTGTTAGTTTCTCTATGGTGAGCCTTCCAATCATAGCTTTTCATTACCTCGATTCTTGTGTCTCCCATATCGGGTTTTTCTTTTCCAGTCTTCTTTAATTCTCTTGGTGTAGGAACACTGCCACAAGTGGCTTTAACCTCTACTCCCCCATTAGCAAATGGACTAAATGGAGACTTATCTCGCATTCGTCTTTCTTGGGAAAGTTGTTCAAAAAAAACTTTGCCATTCTTATCCATTAACAGCAAATCTGGATAGCCGTCTTGATGCGGATTGTTGATAAATAATCCCTGGGATTTATTGGCAAATTCTATGGCAAATAGCTCACCAATAAATGCAGAAAGATTTCTGATACCTAGAATTCTAAATATATCTACTGGTATATCTTGGACTATTTTTTTAACAACAGAATGACATTCAACTAATGAATGCTCAAATATGACTTTATCGATAGTTATTTTCTGACCTTGTTTTGAGAAAAAGCTGGTATCAGAATGTTTATTTATGATATAACTCATTAATTTCTTCCGCAACAGTATTGACAAAAGTAACAATATCCATGTCCAGAGCTGAAATAATTTGTTCTAAGGAGTCCAAAGTAATGTTTCGTACTCCCCTTTCAACTCCAGATATGTAGGTTCTGTCAAGATTAGCTCTATACCCTAAAGCTTCTTGACTCAGATTACGTTTCTTCCGCAATTTTCTTACAGTCACAGCAACAGCAGTGACTAGCTTTCCTGCCATATATAAACTACCAAAGAAGATATTGAAATTCTCTACAGTCCATTTTCCTTCTATGATGACTATTAATCTACGGACTATAAGTCACAAAAGCTGATTCTGAATAAACCTGTATTCGGGAGCGGCAAAAACTCTGATTTTGTGTTTGACTAAAAATATATCCTAAAGATTGCCATACCGTTGCGATTCTATCCGTGCCTTACTATTCCCAATATCCCGACGCTTTTACTCCCAGTTATCTGAGCGAACTACAAGGACAGATTCTCGCTTGTCCCCACTTCACAGTTAACAATTTAAATCGAGATTTCGTTAAAACCAAAGGCTTTTCCATCGCTTTTCGACGCACACAAATCAGCGAAGTCGAACGAATGTTTCCCTATTTTAAACCCTATCTCGATCGCAGTTTACAAGCTGACTGCAACGCTTTTTATCTTAACCCCTTACTCCTACAAACCGGTTCACGCGTCGATCCTCATATCGATCGCTCCCTGCGCTCCTATTGTAAAACAATCGATCCCCCGCTCCTAGTTAGCGTCCTTTATGTGCAGGTTCCTAAAGATATTCAAGGGGGGGAACTGGTACTAGCAACAGGCAATCGTTCTGTGGCCCAGATTCGTCCTTGTGCTAACACCCTGATCCTCTTTCAAGGAGATCTTACCCATTCAGTTAATCCCGTTAGCTGTTCTGGTATTCGTCTGAGTCTTGTCTGCGAACAATATCGTTTAGATGCCGAAGAATTGCGAGAGATTCCCGAAATGCAGATAGAATCGCGAACCATAAAACCAGAAAAGAAAAAAAAGAAAGATCGGGTCGTTGCCCTACAATAAAAGGGCATTTTTGTAAAGATATTCTAGATGGTGATGCGCGAACCGATCGTCGAATTAAGGGGAGTGACCAAAGCTTTCGGTAAGAAAGTAATCTTAAATAACGTCGATCTGAAAGTGTACGAAGGGGAAGCGATCGGCGTGATCGGTCCATCCGGGACGGGAAAATCGACCATTTTACGCTTAGTCGCCGGATTACTGGCCCCCGATCGGGGAGAAGTGTACATCTACGGTACAAAACGGCAGAGAACCGTAGAACAGGGGGAAGATCCCCTCGGTGTTGGTCTAGTTTTCCAACAATCGGCCCTTTTTGACTCCCTCACCGTCGGGGAAAATGTCGGTTTTGCTCTCTATCGCCACTCAAAGCTAAAACGAGCCGAAATTCGCGATTTAGTGGAAGAAAAACTCGATTTAGTGGGTATGTCCGGTTCCTCCGACCTCTATCCCTCTGAAATATCCGGAGGGATGCGAAAACGCGTCAGTTTAGCCAGAGCAATTATCAGCGATCCCTCGATCGCCGCCGATCGAGCGAACATTCTCCTTTACGATGAACCCACTGCCGGACTCGATCCCGTCGCTTCTACCCGCATCCAGACGGTAATTATGGAACTTCTCAAAGTAAAAAAAGCCTGTGGAGCCCATCTCATTGTCACCCACGTCCACAGCACCATCGAAAATACCACCGATCGCATCGTTTTTCTATATAAAGGTCAATTTCAATGGGTTGGACCGACTCAAGAGGCTTATCACTCGGAAATCCCCGTACTCAAGCAATTTTTTACCGGCAGTATCGACGGACCAATTCAGTGATCACTGATCACTGATCACTGATAACTGAAATCCCCCGATTTCTCCTGTAAGATACTGTGTAGAGATGAGGAGTAATTATTTATGGAAGCTGGCGGTTCACAACGAGGGATTTCCCCAACTCTGCGACAAAGTGGTATCGGTTTAATGTTACTGGCATCGGGGGGAATATTAATCTGGTTTATCGCCTGGTTAAGTAATTTTAGCTTCGGGGGACGCAGTTATCGAGCCAGCTTCCTTTTTCCTAATGTGGGTGGCATGATGGTGGGAACCCGCGTCGGTTATCGGGGAGTGAGAATCGGACAAGTGACGGCAATTACCCCAGAACCGGAGGGAGTCGCCGTAGAAGTGGAGATTTCGCCAGCAGATCGCCTAATTCCCAGTAATTCCCTCATCGAAGCCATTCAATCTGGTTTAGTGGGTGAAACCACGATCGATATTACTCCCCTGCAAGCTTTACCCGTCGGTGGTGTTAAAGAACCCCCTTTGAGTCCTAACTGTAATGGGGAAGTGATTATCTGTAACGGTTCCCGTTTACAAGGGCAATCGGCGCTAAATGTCAATACCCTGATCAGATCTTTACTGAGAATTTCTAATCTAGTTAGCGATCCCGATATGGTGGCTGGATTTCGTTCTTTTACCCAACGCGCTGCCAATGCCTTGGGGGGACTCGATCGCTTTAGTGGTGAGGCAACCACCGCTTTAAGCGAGGTTCGTCGCAGCGGTACTCTAGGTAAAGTTAATTCGGGGATGAGATCCCTAGAATCCTTACCCCAAGTATCCGGTTCCCTCGATCGCCTTTCTAGTGATCTTTCTGGTGTCGGGGGATTGAGTCAGGAAGCGACTACTTTACTGAGAAGTTTACAGGGAAGTGGCGGACTGAGAAATTTAGACGCTACCCTGGTAGAGGCCCGAAAAACGCTGCTTTTGGTGGGCCAAACTACGGAAGAACTGCGGGTTTTTTTGGCAGCTAATCAAAATCGTTTAATTGCTACTCTCGATAGTATCAAAACTACTAGCGATCGCCTACAAACTACTCTCGCTGCTTTGGATCCGATCCTGACGCAAGTGCAGAAAAGCCAAATTATTGAGAATTTAAATACTATTTCGGCAAATGCCGTTAAATTAAGCGAAAATTTGGGAAATTTTACCGCCTATCTCTCCGATCCTGCCACTGTTGTCACCCTACAGCAACTCCTCGACTCCTCTCGCGCTGCTTTTGCCAATCTTCAGAAAATCACCTCGGATGTGGATGAAATTACCGGTAATCCGCAACTGCGACAGGAAATTATCCGTTTAATTCAAGGTTTAAGTCGTTTGGTTTCTTCTAGCGAACAACTACAGCAGGAATTCGCCCAAGGTCAAGCAATGACAAGAATGGCCGCCCAAATTGCGACAATAGCCCCAAATCCCGCCGCTAATACCCCAGAAAAAGACCCTAAAAAACCCAGAAAAAGCCCCGAAATAAATGATTAAATGTGTTTGAAAAATCACCTTAGTTCCTCATAAAGGAATCCAATCTAAGCGATCAATCCATTCTTCAGCTTCTGTTAATTCCCAGATTAAAATCATTGATTCAGCCCATTGACTAATTGTACCGCTAGGGCGTAACCAAATAATTCCCCAAGTGTGACCTCCCGTGTTCCAATGATCTTTTAAATGATTGGGTATGGTACTTCTATTGTCAGTGATTAACAGTCTCTGGGATAATTCTAAATATTGCAATAAATTAGGATCAAGTGTCCCTAAAAGAGGTGCATCCGCATCACCAACTCGCAAAATATCTATAGTAGAATTGATACGTTGAACCGCTATTTTTAGCTTAGGAGATAAATTTTCATCCAGCAAAAACCGAATTTTCATGCTTTTTGTAAATACTCCTGCTCCTTTTTAATTTTTGCTTTTCTTAAACGATCAATTAAAGGAGATGATGTTTCTAGCCACTGTTGATAATGTTGTTCCCGTTGTCTTTCTAGCTTGACAAGATAGAGATCGATTTGTGCTTGATTGTGATAATAATAGGTCAAAGTGGCATAAATTTTTTCTAAATTTAGAGTTGGTAATTCTTGGAGAATTTCTTGAGGACTATAACCTTGTCGATAGTATTTCAGTACGTCCTCAATGCCAATACGATGTCCTTTTAATTGAATATTATCTACTGCTACAAATTCAAAATAATCTTCTAACTGCATAGGTTGTTACCTCCTAAAACATCAATACTATCCTAGCATATTATTAAAAATGTGCCGCAAAATTCAAATTATTCACCGATTTTAAGCCTATCTGAATATTCAATTTAACCCACCTAGTTTAGATGGGTTAAAAAGATAAAAATAGATTAAGATTGACGTTTTAAAGCAGAACTAATTCCTAATACTCCTAAACTCAATAATCCTAGCACTGATGAAGGTTCGGGGATAGGAGTAGGAGTAGAAGGAGGGGAAAGAGCTATCACTGAGACATTATCCAACGCAGAAGCAGCAATGCTATTAGTTAAATCGATAAACTCAAGGGTAGTGGTTGTACTGTTAGCGGTAAAATCCCAAGATTTTGATAGCCATCCCATATTTGAATTGCTTTTTCCTGTTGTATCAAAAGAAAAATCAGCAGAACTTCCTCCCGCACTCACTCTCATGTCTTTAATAGTAGGACTTGTGAAGGTATTACCCGCCAGATCAAAAGTCACCCGATAAGTCTTACCGACAGTTGTGTTAAAGGTTTGCTTAATTCCACCAGCATTCTCTCCAGATAAGTCCAGACTTCTAGAACCATTAGAAGCTTGCCATAATGTACCGATATAATCGATTGATCCTTGGCTAACCGTCCATCCTGTAATTACCGTGGAACCAGCATTAATTGTTTGAAAAACACCAGGGTCTCCACCGTTCTCAAAACTGCCATTTTGAATCAAATTTGCTGCTTGTACAGGGGTGACTATCAAAGCACTTACCCCAAGGACAGAGGAAGCAATTGAGAGTTTTAATAAGCTGTGCTTACCCCCCCCCGAAAATCAATTAGTTTTGCTAATTTTTGCGTCATGACTAAAAACTCGACTTTTACAAGAACGGCTTCATCATAGCAGAGAAAAGCTTATAAAATAAATGAAAAAATGATTAACTTTTTGGCTCTTCTCGACTTTGTGTGACAATTTTTGCTTATATAGTAGCGATCGATCTTTGTGTCCTTTGTGTCTCTGTGGTTCGTTCCACTCACTCGCCCGCAAGAATGTATCTTAGAATACATTTTACCCAATAAACCTGGGATATCCGAGAGACTTGTGGCCAGATATAATTAAGGGGTATTTGGGGGAAGAAATTGAATTATGGAAGAACTTTTAGAATTAAAAGCTTTGCTCTTAAAAGGTGATATTAAAGGTTCACTGGCGATTGTAGAAGACCTTGAAGATATGAGCAAAAATGGGACTATTAGCACCATTCGTAGTTATGCTGTTATCTTATTACTGCATTTAATTAAACAACAGGCAGAAAACAGAACCACTCGTTCTTGGGATGTCTCCATTCGCAATAGTGTTAGAGAAATTCAACGCCAAAATAAACGCCAAAAAGTGGCAGGATATTATTTAAGTGATCAGGAATTAACAGACACTTTAAACGATGCTTATCTTAATGCTTTGGATGCCGCTTCTTTAGAAGTCGAATCAGGTCGTTATCAATCGGAGCAACTAGAAGCTATAATTGACAAAAATAAACTGATTAGTGCTGCTTTCCTTCTGATTAAAAACGTCTCTCCTTAGAAAGATTATGACAGACTCAATCTCTCAAGAACAAGCCTAAGAAATGTTACGTTGGTTAAACAAAAATCGTGACACCGTGCTTGATTTATATAAAAATCAATACATTGCCTATAATGAAAAAGGGGTCATTGCTCACGGTGAAAATTTACAGAATGTTCTGGAACAAGCCAAGACAACTAATCAAGAATTTGTCATTTATCTTGTTCCTCGTTGTCGTTATTCTCTGCAAATTTTACCCATTCAAGTTTAAAGTAGTTTAAGATGATTTTGACAACGGCAAAATTCTATGAAAATAACCCTTTATCAACCGACATTATCGTTATTATTGCTGCTGTTGCTATCCGGTGGTTGTGCAGTCAATCAGGAAAAAGGGAAAACCACCACTCCGCAAGCGTCTCCCCTAGCAGAAATCGTTCCTTGGCAGATGGTCGAACGGGTTACTATTTTAAAAGCCGATCAGGATCCCATCTATGCTTTAGCCATTAGTCCCGATAACTCCCTGCTGCTGAGTGGTAGTTTTGACGGCACTGTTAGGGAATGGGACCTAAAAACTCAAAAACCTCTCAGGACTTGGCAACTAGGAGATACTGTCAATGCTATCCAATTTAGTCCCGACGGTGAGACTTTTGTAACTGCCGATGCCGGGGGAAAAGTGCAACGCTGGAATACGCGCACGGGAAAATTAGAAATGACCTATCCTGGCCATGCTTTTCTCGTTACCGATGCCGCTATTTCTCCCGATGGCAAAATTTTGGCCACGGGTAGCTGGGATCGTACAGTTAAACTCTGGGATTTTCAGACGGGTACACTGTTAAAAACCCTGCGCGGCCATAATCATCCGATTCAGGCGATCGCATTTAGTCCCGATGGTAAAGGAATTGTGAGCGCCGATTACGATGGTTTCGTTAAACTGTGGAAAGTGAGTACCGGTCGCTTTATTCGGGCCTATGCGGGTAATTTATTCCCCGTTTATCGGGTGCTTTTTTCCAAGGATGGTAATACCGCCGGTACTGCTAGTCAAGACGGTTCGATCCGCAGTTGGCAAGTGAAAAGTGGCATCGGCACCACTACTATTCTCGCCCATAACGACGCTGTAACTGATATGGCCTTGCTCGATGGGGGCAAAGTTTTGGCCAGCACCTCCGGGGATGGAACCGTCAAATTTTGGGATGTTAATACCCGTCGGCGCTTGAATACCCTGAAGGGAAACGTCATCTTAAGAATGGTTGCCAGTCGAGATGGTCGTTGGTTAGTCACTGGAGATCGGGACGGTGCGATCGCTATCTGGCGGGGAATCTAATTGACTATAATTAAGACTAGAGTGTTTTCTAGGGTGGAATATAGCTATGGCAGCAGTGATTTTAAACTTAGATACAGTCAATCTCAGCGATGAGCAGTTTTACCGTCTCTGTCAAGTTAACCCAGATTGGCAACTGGAAAGAAACGCCCAAGGAGAATTAATTGTGATGCCACCTGTTGGGGGAATTAGCGGCAACCGAGAAGCCGATTTTATTAGTTTACTTTGGTTGTGGAATCGTCAAACCGGATTGGGTAAAGTCTTTAGTTCGGCGACGATTTTTCGTTTGCCGAAAGGCGGATATCGCGCTCCTGATGCCGCTTGGGTGAGTTTAACCCGTTGGCAAGCTCTAAGTCGAGAAGAACAGGAGAAATTTCCGCCTATTTGTCCCGATTTCGTCATTGAACTGCGCTCCCGTAGCGATTCCCTCCCAGAAATTCAAGCTAAAATGCGGGAATATCTCCACAGTGGTTTGCGATTAGGTTGGCTAGTTAATCCTCAACAACAACAGGTGGAAATTTATCGTCCTCAGCAACCCTTAGAAATTATGGAACTACCCGCTAATTTAAGCGGAGAGGATGTCTTACCAGGCTTTAGTTTATTTATCTCTATTTTTGATTGACATACTCCCACCGTCAAGCTACGCTGTGACGGGGGATTCTTTCCACATCGCTGTTAGAAATTCCTTGTTCAACGAGACAACTTAGATTCTCAATGTCTCCATTAAAAACCCAGAGGTCGGACTCTCCCAAGGCGTTTAGGTCGGTTTCTGTTTGCCCAACAGTACCGTTGACACTTCGACTTCGCTCAGTGTCAATGCCGAGCGAAGTCGAGGCATTGAGATGTTTTCCCAAATATTGCAACCCTTTTTTAAGAATATTTATTGCTGCATTATGATCCCTATCTAAGACTGTTTTACAATTGGGACATTGATGAGTTCTAGTGCTTAATGTTTTTTGAACTCTCGTCCCACAAACTGAACAATCTTGAGTCGTGAAATGGGGAGGAACAGCAATACAAACAATCCGATAAATCTTGGCA
>NZ_JADBTB010000029.1:0-41672 GCF_020246405.1 Microcystis sp. M083S1 | reverse complement strand
GCAAATGGAGAGAATTCTTGTCCATTAAGAAATGTTACAAATTACATGGGTACATTAAGAAAAGTTAAGGGGTTACATCCATTGATGGATAAGGGTTTTCGGCTATTATAGTATATATGTATGGGGGGAAGTTCAGATATACTAAGCCAGAGCCTTGGCACAAGCAATAACTGTTAACTGTTCACTGATAACTGTATCAGCCTTGGCACAAGCAATGAATCAAATTTTTGGCTTCAAATAAACAAGTCGGTTTGTCCAATTCTGTTTGCTTTGTAGATCCCATAAAGCTAAAAGTGAACGAATTAAAAGACCAAAATTGCTAGGAGGAATCGAATGATAATCGATAAAAATAACGCCACTATGACTTTTTTGAGCTTCTCCCCATTCGCACAAAAGTGGGGGAATAGTGTTCTGGTCGTATGTTACTAGGGTTAACTGGGCTTCGGTTGCGGCTTTTAAAACGATTTCATCTGAATCAGCTAAATATCGACCTTCTTGCCAAGTGATTAAGGGAAAAATCAGGATTTCTGGACGTTTACGACTAATTTGTTCGGCAACCGTCGGAGAAATATGTTCATCTAATAAAAAAGATAGCATTTTAGCTATTCCCCACTCACTCACAGGGAATCAGGAGAAACCGTAATTGTTTCCAATTGGGGTAAGAGTCGTTTGAGTGTCGTTTCATTGAGGGTTTGAGCCTGGATGATCGCCTTTTGAACTTCTGACTGATAAGCTTCAGCATAGAGCAAAGCAGAGCAGACCCATTCGAGGGGTCGATGAAAATGTGCCGCCGTTTTTTGTTCATCTAGCGCGTAGCTTTGAGCAATTTGAATTACTTCCCAGAGAGCCAAACTGGAGTTTTTGAGGTAGGGTTGTCGCCCCAAAGGAGACTGGCGAAATTCAATATAGGGGAACTCGCTTTCTCTGAGAGATTCCTCAATTAAAATTGCGCTGGTTTCACTAGGAGTTTTTCCTAATTGACGGGCTAACTGTTTAAGTCGTTCTGCTGTGCGATCGGGAAGTCGGGTACTAATAACTTGAGACATAAATTTTTCAACCTTAAATCACACTGTTTACATTGTAAATTGTCGATTTAGAGATATTCTATGCCAAAGCAGAGCATTGGCACAAGCAATAACTGTTAACTGTTCACTGAATCACCTTCCTCGACGACGCAACTACCCGAAACCCGTCGAAGTCGCTGAGGTAATCGCAGTCGCCGCGATACGCAGAACGACAACTCCTGGGACCGTCGCCCCAAGAGCCGCCACGTACTACATATTTCCTTTTTAACAACACATCAGGACACAATTCTTCTTTCCATGCCCGACCATCATTGGGCGCGTCTTTATAGTTATCGTGCCAAGGATCTAGACACCATTCCCAAACGTTCCCGTGCATATCATAAAGTCCAAAGGCATTCACGATTTGAAACCTGCCTACGGCCGTCGTCCTTGCACGAGCGGTTTGACCGTAATTTGCCAAAGCTGGGTCAATGTTGCACCCAAAATGATAGGGCGGATAAATCGGATTTTGAATTGATTCTTCACTGATAACTGCACGACAGGCGTATTCCCACTCTGCCTCACTGGGTAAACGGTATTGATAGCCTTTTCCTTTTTCCTGTGACCAGAGTGATAGTCTCTTACAGAATTCCACTGCCTCGTACCAACTAATACATTCCACTGGTCGGCGATTATCCCCTTTATAGGTTGAGGGGTCTGGGTTAAGATCCCGTTCAACTCTAGGCAAAGAAGCCACTGCTCGCCACTGCGCCTGCGTTATCGGATATTTGCCCATCAGAAAGGGAGAAATCGTGACCCTGTGTGGCGGGCGCTCATCTGGATATGATCCGTCTTCTCGCTCCGGCGAACCCATCCAAAATTCACCACCGGGAATTTCCAACATTTCTAGGTTTATTCCGTCTTCTAACTCTTCGATTACTGTGGCTGGTAGATCGTTTTCTGCGATAATTGAGAGGGCAATTTTTCCTTGTTTATCAACCTTTGCTTTCCAGATAGGAACCTCCTCTCCCCACTGCTTCAGCAACCAGGAAGCTGACAGCCTTATCTGTGCTTTTTCCTTCTCATCTTCGAGTAAGTTTCTCAACTTTTCTCGGTTTAAAAATGATTTATTGGCTGCTTCCTTTTCTAATGTCTCTCGCTCTAAATTATCAATGTCTGAACTGCGGAGGTAATTATATAATTCTTGCTGGCTACTAGCTTCGAGAAAATCTTTAGCCAAGTCCGTAGTTTCCACTGTGTCTTGATATTCTTGCAGAATTTTCTCTGCATCTGCTAACTTGTCACCCGACCACAAATAATACTGAGATTTGTTATTTTTTTGCCAGTCTTTGGCATCTTTATCCACCTGTTTGGCTAATTCTCTTCCCTTGCGAGTTTCGGTTCGCCACAGATTCAGGTTGTCCCACTTTTCAATTAAAGCTTCATGTGCCAAATCTACCCAAGCTTCTTCTTCTCGTTCAGTTTTTCCCGTTACTAAAAGGCGACCTTTTACTAATCCTTGTTTTCCTTCAATTAGTTCTGTTAAAACTTTTTGTCCTTCTTGATTATCTCCGGCTAAAGACAAGATAAAGGCTTTTGATTGACGCAATCTGGTATCTTTTTCCCCATCTCCTATTTGCAGAAGATTCAAGAAAATTCGCTTGATTAAAGCTTTCTCTGCTTCCGTTCGCTCTTTTACAGGTTTTTCTTCTTCATAATCCCTATATTGATAAACTTTATCTGCATGACAATTTAATGCGCCTTCCATCCTACCTATCGCCTGGTAAGCGTCTAAAGTAACCTGATACTTTGCTTCATCTCGCCTCTGCCAAAGCTGGGTTAAAGCAAACTCTAATAAGGGTAAAAATCCGGGTTCTTGTTTAATATCTTCAAGGATTTGATTGAGTAAATTATTAGTAACTTCATAACCTTGCAGCTTGGCTGGTTCGCTGATAGCTTCTAGCAAATCTAATCCCCTTAGATCTGGCAGGTATTCGGCGTTATTTTGAATCAGTTGTCGCAAAGAATCGTAACGCAAACAGGGTTCAATGAAATCCGCCCTCATGGTAGCGACAACTGCCAGAGGAGAGTCTGGAATTGTGGCAACTTGAGTAATCAATTCAATAAAGCGATCGCGCTGTTCCGCTAGAGCAAAAGTGAATAATTCCTCAAATTGATCGACCACCAGCAAGAATTTGTGTTCGCGGGGAAAAAGTTCTAATAGCGGTTTTAAACCTTCGCTGTCTTGATTATTGATACATTGATCCAGCAATTGTTGATCATCTCGAAAATAGGGTAACAGCAGGCTTTCCAACATTGTCAACGGCTTAAATCCGGGCTTGATCGGTTCGAGAATGTGCCATCCTAATTCTTCCAACCAGGGTATCAATCCCGCTAGAACTACCGAAGATTTACCACTTCCAGAAGCACCAATCAGAGGGACAAAATTTAGCCGATCCAGCTTAGATTTGATGTCGTCCACCACTCGCTTGCGTCCGAAGAAAAATGGGCGTTCCTTCTTAGTAAACGCCAGCAATCCTTGATAGGGACAGCGCAATTCTCCCTTCTCATCTAGTAACGGTTTCACCTCTTCAACTTGAGGTTGCGCCCCATATTTGACTAGGATTAGCGATCGCCCAACTCCCATGCGAATCGGTTCTTGACCCTTCCCGCGCAATTCCCGCGAAACGAAATCAAACAGGCGATCGGCACTAATTTCTCCCGTTTTTGAGTCCGCCTCTTTTTGGGACAATCCCTTCAGTAAAGCGGCGGTGAACAAACTGTATTCCTCATCTTCCCAAGCCACCTGTTGTGACCGACAGGCGGCGATTAGGTAGTAATCTTGCTTCTCCTTAAACGCTGAGAGGCTAGGTTCTAGCAAAGTGCGATTTAATTCCGGATTTTCGGGCAATAACGCCCCCGCATGGCAACAGTCTAGCATTACCACCAGATTGCTCAAATTAGAACGCCTTAATAAAGGATTGAGTTCTCGGTCTAAAGAAATGGCATTTTTGCCGTCGGGTTGGCTATCGGAGGTGGCGAGATAGGCTTCCCCGTCACCGATGCGATTGATCAGGCGAAACCCGTGTCCTGAAAAGTAGATCAAGACTTCTTGATTTTTGGTCTGCTCTCCCGATAAAATTTGCTGTAAGGCCTGCAAGACTTCATTCCCCGTTACCTTTCCTGGAACAACTTCGTAGCGTTTTTCTGCGGCAATCCAGCAATTGGGTAGGCGTTCTACATTGGCAAATGTCCCAGTATTCTCCAAGAATTTAGCAACAGCTTCCGCATCTTTGGCGGGTTTACTCAAAGATGGTAGAAAGTTCCGGTTATCGTAATCGTTAATGCCGATGACGAGGGCGTAGCGAGCCATAGACAGTCAGCAAGGGATAGAAATGTTTTTTATGTTAGGTTATTTTTTGGTAAACTGCAAGGAAAGCATAGGCCCTCCCTTAGATGACCTTTTCTTATCATCACAAGTACGGGAGAGCCAAGAAATAGTTAAGAAAAAAGTTAATTTTCAATTTTTGCATTATTTATGACTCGACTAACTCCAATCCAAATTGACGAAAACACTCTAATTTATATAGAGTCCACCGATGACCTGGAAATTCCGACCGAGACATTAAAAACGGAGGGAAGAGTTCCTAAAAGGGGAACTTCTATACCAGATAAACAGCAAATTTTGCAGAATTTTCAGACAATTGAAGATACAATTCGTACTTACACTACTTACACTTTAAACGCTTTTCGCAATTTAGCCATTGCCAACATTGAGGAAGTCACTTTACAATTTGGTGTGGAAATCGGCGGTGAGGTAGGAATCCCTTATATTACTAAAGGAACCGCTAAAAGTAATTTAAATATTACGGTTAAGTGTACCTTTCCTAAGCCGCCGAACTCGTCTGATTGATGGTTCAATCTTTAACGTTTTCTGGTTTTTCCATATATTCCCAAAATAAGAGAGCTAAATAATCTTGATTAAGGTCTCTGGTCTTGATTTTGGGGATAACTGGGGAATAGATCTCTGGGGAAATCCTCGGCACTTAAACAGGTTTGTAAAGCTTGGGAGGGGTTATTTTTGTCCACACCACGACTGACAGCGATAACGCACTCGGAAAAGCGACCGGGTAATAAACTTTGACGACAGGAATCTAAAACCTGTTTAGAAATCCCTAATTTATCGGGTTCCTTGGCTGTTTCCGTTTGTTTGAGGGAATTAGTGGCAAATAAGGGGGCAGCGCGATGGATATCGACTACACAATTACCTAGGTCAATAGGACGACGCACTTGAAAACAAGCTTGCAGGGCCAGATTACCATCGATCGGGGTTTTGGATTTAATCATCACCACACAGCGGGATAATTCTTTAGGAATTAATGCTTCTGAACAAGCGGTGGCCGCATCTTCGGGACTCACCCCCGTGCGGACAATCTGACTGATACAGGCACTGAATTGATTATTGTTGCCAAATGCGATCGCTGTTCGGTTCATTTCTACTAAGCCAAGGGAAATAGTAGCGATCGCGCTCCAACTAGCAATTTTTTTAATATGGTTTTTCATTGTTTGCTCACACCCAAGATTTTAAGGCTAACTCGCCACGATCTTAACAGATTCACGGGGAACAGGGAACACAGAGAAGGGGGAATGGGGAGATGGGGGAATGGAGAGAGGGAATTATAAATTATGAATTATGAATTATGAAGTGGGGAGATGGGGGAATGGGGAGATGGGGAGATGGGGGAATTTGACTAATACCCCAAAACCCTAACACCCTAACACCCCAAAACCCAAGGGCTAAAATTAGTATTCTGGTACAGTGGAATCGACTTCGCGACTCCAGGCGCTGATGCCACCTTTGACGTTAATTCCTTCGATACCTGCGTCTTTGAGGATAGCGAGGGCTTTAGCGGAACGTCCCCCCATCTTACAATGGGCGATAAGACGATAACCGTTGACTAATTCCTTAATTTTGGGAATTGCCGAACCATTTTCGATATCGGGTAGGGGAATTAATACCGAGTTGGGGATCTTAGCGATTTGGTACTCGTTGGGATTACGCACATCGATGAGAACGTAATCATTAGCATTGCTGTCAAGTAGGGTTTTTAACTCCACTACGGTCATTTCTGTCATGTTTTGCTGTTCTGCTGCTTCTTGTGCCTTCGCTTGCGGGATACCGCAGAATTGTTCGTAATCAATTAGTTTTTCAATAACGGGACGGATGGGATTCGGACGCAATTTTAACTCGCGGAATTTCATTTCCCAAGCATTGTAAAGCAGTAAACGACCACTGAGGGTATCCGGTGCGCCGAGGATAATTTTAATGGCTTCTGTGGCTTGAATTGTGCCGATTACTCCGGGTAAAACCCCTAAAACGCCGCCTTCCGCACAGGAGGGAACCATCCCCGGTGGTGGCGGTTCGGGATAGAGATCGCGGTAGTTGGGACCACCTTGGTAGTTAAAAACGGTTGCCTGTCCTTCAAAGCGGAAAATTGAGCCATAGACGTTGGGTTTGTCGAGAAGAACACAAGCATCATTAGTCAGATAACGGGTGGGGAAATTATCCGTCCCGTCGATGACTACATCATAGGGGGCTAAAATGTCAAGGGCATTTTCGGAACTTATGCGGGTTTCGTACAAATCCACCTGACAATAGGGGTTAATTTCTAGAATTCTGTCCTTAGCGGAAACAATTTTCGGTTTACCTACCCAGGAAGTGCCGTGAATAATTTGACGTTGCAGATTGGAACTATCGACGATATCAAAGTCAACAATACCGATTCTACCGATGCCAGCCGCCGCTAGATAGAGTAAAAGCGGGGAACCGAGTCCCCCGGTGCCGATGCAGAGAACACTGGCGGCTTTTAGTTTTTTTTGACCTTCTAAGCCCACTTCGGGCAGAATAATGTGTCGAGAGTAGCGTTGAACCTCCTCTTGGGAAAGTTCGATCGCCGCGAGATTAGGATTTAGCATAGATTGGGTAAATAGTCAAAGCTCACTCGATTCGGGCTAGAATTTCGTCTCAGCACGGTTTAGAGACAAAAATCAGGAAGACTCGATCGCTTCCTGGATTTTTAATTCTTTCTATGCCTATGATAGTGTGAGGGTCTGGCTCCGTGTTGTTAATATTAGTTAACTTTCCCCTGCTACTTGGGCGCGGTATTCACTAGCGGAGAGGGTATCAGCCAAGGCAGTATCGGGATTTTCTACCCGCACTTTTAATAACCAACCCTCCCCGTGGGGATCATCGGCAATTAATTCGGGGGAGTCAATCATCGCTTGATTGCGATCGACTACGGTTCCCGAGACGGGAGGATAAAGATCTTCTACCGCTTTTACCGATTCGATCGTGCCGAAACTACTACCCACTTTCAGCGCCTCTCCCAATTCGGGCAATTCTAGAAACACGATATCACCCAATTGATCGACGGCAAAAGCACTAATTCCCAAGGTAGCGATTTCACCTTCGAGTCTGACGTATTCGTGGGTTTCTAGGTATCTCAAATCCTCGGGATATTCCAGTTCCATCGTCTGTCTCTAAATATTTACAGCATCAGTTAGTTTACTAGATTTCTTGGGGAAAATGTTCATCGGCTAGGGCTGTTTTATTGCCGATCGCTACCTAGACAAAATTAATTACACCGATCGAACCCTGATTAAACAGCTAGAATTGGTCTAGGTTGATCAGGGAACGCCACAGAACACTGGAACAGTAAGGGTTAGCTGCTTTTTTAGCTCACTTAACAATACCCAGTTTAAATGCCTCCTAGCTTACTTATGTTAAATTCCATCTTAGAGCCTCGCGGTGGCGAACATCAAACTATAAGAGCCTTTTTTGAGCCAAAAACCATCGCTGTGGTGGGATTTAATCGCCAAAATCCCCAACTTGATCGCACTCTTTTAAATAATCTCTATCATAATCCCGGTCAGCACCGCCTTTATTTAGTTAATCCTCACCCCGACAACCGGCTCGATCTTCCCAGCTATAGCAGTTTACCGGATATCCAGGCGGCGATCGATCTGGTAATTATCACCGCCCCCGCTCCCGAAATTCCCGCTATTATCGCCCAATCTGTCGAAAAACAGGTTAAATGCGCCCTGATTCTCTCCACGGGTTTTCGGGAAACCGGCCAGATGGGGGAAAATTTACTCAGGGAAATTAAAGCGATCGCTGGTCAAAAATTACGCATCATCGGTCCCCATAGCTCAGGAATCAGCAATCTCAGCCAAAATCTTAACGCCACCTTTTCCCCCATCCTGCCGAAAACTGGTTCAATTGCCCTGATTAGTCAAAGTGGGGCGATCGCGGCTGCCGTGCTTGATTGGAGTTTAAGCGAAAATGTCGGTTTTAGTCACTTTATCTCCCTCGGAGTCCTTTTAGATGTGGATTGGGGCGAATTACTCTATTATTTGGGAGACGATCCCCAAACTAAAAGCATCGTTATCTACCTGGAATCCCTGAATAATGCCCGCTCTTTTCTGTCCTCGGCCCGAGAAGTTGCCCTAAATAAACCAATTATCGCCATTAGTCGCCACAGTACCGACTTTGACCCCACCGCTCTTTCCCATGCTGGCAAATTGACCAGCGATCAGCTAACTCTCTCCGCTGCCTTTGCTCGCTGTGGCATCGTGGAAGTACAAAGACTGGCCGATCTCTTAAATATCACGCAAGTTTTAGCGAAAATTCCCCGATTTCCCCGGGGAAAACGCTTGACAATCATCAGCAATGGTGTTGCTCCCGCTCTTTTAGCGGCCTCGGCTTTACTGGCGGAAGATGGACAACTGGCAACCCTTACCCCCGCAACGATCGAAAAATTAGCGCCTCTTGTTCCCGCAGATATTGTCCCCCAAAATCCCATTGATCTGCGTCGCAGCAGCGATCCCGATAGCTACGCTCGCGCCCTAGAGATCGCTTTAGCGGATGCACATACCGACGCGGTGTTGATGATTCTCTCGCCTCGCTTTAACACTGATCTGCGAGAAATTGCCCTTAGAATTGCCTCAATCGCTCAAAATAGCACAAAACCCATTTTAGCAAGTTTGATGGGCGGAGAGGGCATTGCAGAGGGAGTAGCGTTATTAAATCAGCAGGGTATCCCCACCTATCGCTATCCCGATTCGGCGGCCCGGGTGTTTAATTTGCTCTGGAAATATGAAGAGAATCTGCGCGGTCTTTATCAAACGCCAATTTTAACCAATTCCAGGGAAAATGGCTCCGATCTAGTTTTAGTGAGCCAGATTATCGAGCAAGCAGGGGATAGAACAATTCTCAGTGAGCCAGAGTCTTTAGATATACTCAAAGCTTATGGAATCCCTGTTATTGTCACTAAAATTGCTGAAAGTGCCGCAGAAGCAGTTAATCTCGCTGAATCTCTCGGTTATCCCGTGGTGATGAAACTGCATTCGAGGACGATTATCCATAAAAGCGCGGTGGGTGGGGTACAATTGCCGCTTTTTTCCCCTAGGGCAGTGGTGCAAGCGTATCAAGCGATCGAAGCTAATGTTAGCGCACAAGTGGGTGGGGAGCATTTTCTCGGGGTGAGTATTCAACCGATGTTAGAAATTGATCGAGGATATGAGTTAATTATCGGCTCTAATTACGATGATCAGTGCGGACCGGTGATAATTTTTGGTACTGGCGGCCGTTTAGTCGATATTTTTCAAGATTACGCCACCGCTCTACCTCCTTTAAATACTAATCTCGCTCGCCGACTTTTAGAAAAAACCAAGATTTATCGGGCTTTTAACGGGACAAATGGGCTTAAATCGCTTAATTTAGCGAATTTGGAGCAAATAATCGTTAGATTTAGCCACCTAGTCAGTGAACAACCTCGCATTAAAACTATCGATATTAATCCCTTTTTTGCCGATTCAGAGCAATTAATCGCCCTTTCCGCTTCTATCCTTCTTCATCCTCCAACTACTCCCCCAGAAAAGTTATCTCATCCGGCGATTCGTCCCTATCCTGAACATTATATAGGTCCTTGGACGACGAAAAGAGGCTTAAAGGTGCTAATTCGTCCGATTCGGGCAGCGGATGAGCCTTTAGTGCGACAATTTCACCATTATCTCTCGGAAGAAACCATTTATTATCGTTATTTTCATCTTGTCAATCTCGATCGCCAAACCGCTTATGATCGTCTTACGCGCATTTGTTTTATCGACTACGATCGAGTAATGAGCTTAGTGGTAGAGATTAATAACGATCAGACGGAAGAGCCAGAAATTATCGCTATAGGACGCTTAAATAAACTGCACGGCGTTAATGTGGCGGAATTTGACCTATTAGTTAGGGATGACTATCAAGGTCAGGGTATTGGTACTGAATTACTACATCGTTTAGTCACTATTGGCAAAAAGGAAGGATTAGACGGAATTGAAGGGGAAATTTTAAGTGATAACCGCGCTATGCAGATGATAGCCGCTAAAGTGGGGTTTTCTCTTCATAAAACTGCCGATTTTGTCAAAGTGGAACTTGAATTATGAAGCCTTTTTTGATCAGCTGATCACTAATTTTCTGGCTGAATTGTTTGGGCTAATCCTTGCTCTAAAGTAAAGGGAGGTTGCCAATCTAGGGTTTTTTGAATATAGCTAGAGTCAACGGCAAGAGAACCAAGCAAGCGATCGATACTATAGGTGTTAAAAGGGAGGTTTTTCCCTGTTATGGATTCTATGGTATCACCCAGATAACCTAAGAATCTAAGTAGGGTAGTGGGGACGGGCAGCAATTGACATGGTTGTTGAATTCGTTGAGCAATGAGACGAATTAATTGGGGAGTAGAAACATTTTGGTTATCGCTAATTAAAAAGATTTGATTAACCGCATTAGGATGATCTAAACAGGTAATAATGGCATCAACTAAGTTACCCACAAAGACAAAACTGCGACGGTTTTTTATCGCACCAAAAGGTAAAGGTAATCCCCGTTTAATTAGTTTCATCAAGCGCTCCATATTAGCGCGATTGCCTAGTCCGTAAACTAGAGTAGGACGAAGGATTGTCCAAGTCATGTCACTATCTTTGGCAAGGTTAATTAAAGCTTGTTCCGCTTGTAGTTTACTACGACCATAGGGACTATCAGGGTGACAGGGAGAATTTTCGTTAAGAATATTATCACTTTCGGCAGCCATAGCATGAATAGAACTGACAAAAATAAAGTGCTTAACTCCCGCTTTTAGCGACTGCTTAACTAGGTTAATAGTCCCCTTAGTGTTAACTTTTATAAATGCTGCTTCTGGATTGGATATAGTCTCATGAAGGATATGAGCGCGTCCTGCTAGATGAATAACGGTATCAATGCCTAGCAATGCTTCTTGCCAATCGGTTATATCA
The DNA here is from genome assembly GCF_020246405.1 of Microcystis sp. M083S1. Lineage (NCBI taxonomy): Bacteria > Bacillati > Cyanobacteriota > Cyanophyceae > Chroococcales > Microcystaceae > Microcystis > Microcystis sp. M083S1. The sequence goes on along the minus strand of NZ_JADBTB010000029.1, from coordinate 30,333 downwards.
TCAATTTCACCCACCTGAATAGCCTTAATTGACAGGGATGCAGGAAACTCAAATTTCTGGCGAATTGCAGCTGTTATTTGGTAGTTATGTTGGTGTAAAGTTGGCAGTAAGTGGCTGGCAATAAAGCCGGTAGAACCTGTAACTAAAACGTTTTTCATTATTGATTATTCAATTAAGTTTAGTAAAGTTTCCAACCATGTTTATTGAAAAAATACACGGCAGATTGAGCAAAGACTATAGCCAGTTTAGTAGAGTTGTGCGCTCCTCTTGCCCAATGATGATAAATATTCACATGGGGATAAAGTATGGTTTTATATTTTTTAGACATTCTAAGGGTCAAATCATAATCTTCAAAATACATAAACATATTTTTATCAAAGTAGCCAATATCATCTAAATATTTTCTGTTAAATAGCATAAAACAACCACTAATAATCGGTACTTCTATTATCTGGTTATAGCTAATATCTCTCATTTCATACCAGTCCAATCTCTTTTTGAAAAGAAATTGCATTTTTTTTGGTATAAAACGTCTAATAAATAAGGTCAAAACTGTGGGTTGACGCTTGCAAAGGTATTGGATGTCCCCATTAGGGTAAGATATTTTTGGAGTAATCAATCCCACCTCTTGATGCTTATCAAGGTAGTGAATAAGTTCAGTGATCACATTATTATCAAAATAAACATCTGGATTGATAACTAAATGATAATCATAATTTTTAGCCCTAGTAATAGCTAGGTTATGTCCTTGACCAAAACCAACGTTATTACCATTATTGAAGTAATAATCTATATCGTATTCCTGAAAATTATCGAATATTTTTTTGAATTCATCGGTGGGAGAATTATCTACTACTGATAAATTAATTTCTATGGGTGTGCTGAACAGAGATTTAATTGCTTGAGTAACTATCTCTGGGTCATTTTTGTAAAGGACAAGGGAGGCCGTCAGTTGCATAAGTATCTAAAGCTATCTTTTACTAAAAACAGTTCCAAGTTGATGATTTTGATTGACGCTTGCTAGTTTTACTTCTGGTAACTTAAGCAATTATAGTATTCTCTCATAGTCTTTTTGTCAAGTTTCAAATATAGTTAAAACATTCCCAGTCATTTAAGATATTTTTTCTCAGAGATTTCTCCAAAGACGACAACGCTACTTTGGGATTACGGATAAAAAGAGAGTTGTATTTGCAGGAAATTAACATTTTATTCTCATCTCCAGTTGATTTTTTAGTGACAGTCATAGAACTACATTTTTTTTGCTATGATAACCTTCTGATCTTCAATTACATTGCGCGTCGAGTTTACTAGACGTATTTCAGCGTGAAAACCACAACTTTCTAACCGTTCAGTTATATCCAATCCGTAATTTCTGAAGGCAAGAACTCTTCCCTGTCCACGAATTTGATCGCCATGATACTCAGGCTCAAGCTGATGTATGATAGTCCCATCAGGCTGCAAGAAACATCTTTCAACTGTTTTCGGGTTATCTGATAAAGGCACGGTAAAAATAAAATATCCATCTTTTTTTAAGACTCTGTAAATTTCAGAAAAACCCTTGCTGTCATCAGGAACATGCTCAAAAACTTCGGTAGAAGTCACTAAATCAAAAGATTCGTCATTGAGAAAAAGATTTTGAACGTCTTGACAGACAACAGAGTTCTTCATCAACCCTAGAGGTACATCATCAAAGTATTCAGAAAAGTATAAATTCTTAAAGTTACCTTTTAAGAATTTATACAAAGCTCCGCGAGAAGACAACTCGTAAACAGAGGTACTGGTTGAAAAGTTTAGAGATTCAATTGTCAAACCAACTGCTCTATGAATTTTAGTAGATCTACAGTTTAAACAACGAGTACCAAAATATCCTGGATGTATCCGAACCACCACAGAACCGCACAAATTACAAATCCCAATCATCTAAATAGAGCCTCCTTTTATTTTCATATATGGTTATAGTTCATAGTTGCTAATTAGCATCAATTAAATTTTTGTACTCCTGATAGTAATTGTAACACATACTTTCCAAAGAAAAAAGTTTTTCTGCTTTCAACTTAGCTAGAGAAACTTTGTCTTTAATTTCATCTAACATAAGTATTTTGTTGTTCAAGTCGTCTATATCATCAAGCTGAAAAAAAGTCACTTCATTTTCTCGAAAGATTTCCCTAAATGTCGGAATATCAGAACAGATAATCGGAATTTCTAAATTAGCTGCTTCCACTAGAGCTAAACCAAATCCTTCCGAGCGAGATGGAAAAACAAAAACGTCAATATTAATCGCGGTTTCCCAGGGATTTTCTCGATAGCCTGTAAAAACACATCTTTGGGCAACTCCTAGTTTTTCTGCCAAGACTTGCAATCGATTAATGTCTTGAGATGTTCCCCCTATTGCTATCAGATCGTACAGGGTATTTTTCTGTAATACTTGGATAATTTGCTCCACTCCTTTTCTTTTATTTAGGATAGAAACTGTACCTATTACAATTTTATCTCCAGTTTTTATATCACTCCCTTTGATTGTCTTTCTACTGTCATCCATTTTTTTTATTCCATTGTAAATTACAGTAGTATTTTTATAGCCAAGTCCTTGATAGTATCTTTCCATTGTCTGACTTATGCAAACTGCCAAATCTAATTTTCGGCAGGCTAGGTTCCATAAATTTCCCCATATATAACCTAGTAGAGAGCCTTTTTCGTAGCTGAGTTCATCGACGTGATAGCCATGAATGGTTGTAATCTTTATGCCCTTAATCTTATGGTAATTAATGGCAAGGTACAGATCGGGTTTTAATCCATGGGAGTGGACTATATCGTAATCTTTTAATTCTTGATAAAAGCTGGTGAAACTTATTCTTTGAGCAGGAGCATTAAAGCTGAGGCATTTTTCTTGAGCATTAGTTTCACTAAAGTAGAATACCTTCACCTCATGCTCAGGATAAAAACTATTAGACAGCCACAGAGGTATTCTCGTTAAGCCACTATCTTTGAGACGAGGAATAATATAAGCGATTTTCATATATCGTATTTGCTCTCAACTTTTATTATCTATCTTCACTGCCATTATGCTGGACTATTTTTGACAAATGTAGTGATTCGCAGTTGTCGCTTAATATATCGCATTATTACTACTGCCAAAGAGAGCAATAATTCTAGTTTTGACAGCCTTAAAACTTCCTTTCTAGCTCTAAATTCTTCCCGCAATGCTAATTTTATATCTGAGGAGCGACCCCCCAGTAAAAATTCAGCAGTGGCATAATCAAATTGTTTGGGTTTTGATAATTGAGTGAACCTGAGCCAGAGATGGTAATCCATAGCACATTTATAATTATTGTCAAACCCATTTACTTCTTCTATCAAAGCTCGTTCAGAAAAAACAGTTGGATGGGGAATCGTATTTACTATGTGAAGTAGTTTTTGACTAAATTTAGGGGGACAGAAACAACCCACTATCGTATCGTCTGTATGACTTCTCAGTAGTTGATTACCAAAACACCATCGCCAGCCTTCTGAATTATAAGATGAAACCACTGACGACAGGGTTGTATCATCGGCAAATTTATCCCCTGCATGTAAGTGATTAATTAGAATGCCTGTCGCTAAACTTATCCCTTTATTCATAGCGTCAGAAATTCCTGCATCTGGTTCGCTTACCCAATAATCAATTACTTCCTCATACTTGCGTATAATATCAACTGTACCGTCCGTGGAACCTCCGTCTATGATGATATATTCCACGTTATCATAAGTCTGGCTAATGATACTCTGAATTGTCTGCTCTAAGTGCTTTTCTCCATTAAAAACTACCGTTATAATAGTAACCAAAGGAAATGTAATTTTTTCCGATAACTCACTTGTCTCCCCGTAGGAGTGCTTGAAATATTCCTTTGTTCTCAATCCTCCTTCTCCCTTACGTTCTGGATTTGGGGGAGATAATATTGGATATTGTAGGGGATCAGAAGTGAGCTTGCGAGTCGTGGAAAAGTTATGATTAAGATTAATTATTTTCATGGTTTTTTTAAGGCGAGTAATCTTCAAGCAATCATCCAGAAAGAACCGGGTAATCGATCTTCATGATAAGCATTGATACTCTCAAGAAACACAGAATTCTTATAATAAGATAGCATAGATAAGGATGCCAAAACTTCAAACTTTTTGTTAAATTGTAGAAAGGTCTCTAAAAAGTATTGCTCGTTCCAGTATCGTGATTCTTTGAGATTCCAATCGATGGGATAATCATAGGGAAAGAATATATCGTGAATATGAACTAAGACTCCTGTTTTTAAACGGGGATAAACTTGAAGAAATTCAAACTCCACATCACTACCAGACTTAAATACATGACTGGAATCAACGAACAGAATATCATTGGTTTGCAGGGATTCAAAAACAGACAAATCTACGGCTTCTACTTTCTGGGTAAGCAAACTAAATTCTAGAAAATCTTTACTAACATTAGCAAAGTCTTTTAAAAAATCTTGAGGATAAGGCTCGATCGAGATCAGTTGTGATTTTTGGGAATTTTCTATAAAATTCATTTTTAAAGCTGCGGCGATAATTTTAGTGCTACCACCCGACCCAATTTCAATTACCTGAGAGGGGTTTTTTTCTCTGACCATAGCATAGAGGACTTCTGCATCGCCACTAATGAGAGCAGAAGTATCTTCGGAATAACCAAATGCTGAAAAAATTTCTTTATTGTTAAATTCTAAAGCATATTTTTCTAGTAAATATTTAACCAGTTCAGTTTGCTTGTCTAGATGCCATTCAATTGAGCTAAGAGGCCTTTCTTTGCCCGCGTATGTCATAATTTCCTGACGGTTGGGTATGGGCTGATAAAAATGGTCAGTAATTAGGGTGTAGCCAATATTTCTTAAGAGGGGATTGAAGATTTTTCTGGCTGGGGCAAATTTAATATTTTTTCTACCCTGCTCGGTTTGCCTACGGTTAAGTAATTTTTTTAACATTGTCAACTTTTACACTACTAATATTTACTGTCATGTTTTGTCGTCAGAGCCAACTGGGAACTGGCATCCTTGATCAAACTATTACTAGCCGGTTGTTTCCTATTAAATCTTGACAAAATACTGATGCGGCAGCCTGTCACCCATAATGGGCAATTTAATTAACCGACCAGTTCAAGACCGGATTCAATGGGCATAATTTGCTAGATTATACCTGATGATCAACTTCTTGTAAAGAAAATTTTTAATCAGCTAACACCAGAAAGCGAACAAGAGTTCTCTAAGGTTATTGGTTGTCTATGCTTGATGCTCCTATCCTATTAGCTTTCTGGAGAGTTCTTGTACTTTAGCCGGTCAATATCTAGATTTATTCTGGCAAATCCCCAAAACGCTCTCGATAGCGCTGGAGCAATGCTTGTAAATCCTCAGCCCGCATTCTTTCCTGTTGGGCCCGCATTCTTTCTTGTTCAGCCCGCATTTTTTCCTGTTCAGTTAGCTCTGACTCCGTGGGCAGTAAATCGCCGGCAAAAGTCGCCCAACGCAGCCAAACTGCCTCGACTCCCTTATACTCCCCTTGCCAGCGTACCAAAGTTAACCCTAGCCTTTGACTGAAAAATCTTTCTCCCGTCTCTAGAGATAATGGCTCGTAGTTGCCGTCTCTGAGGATAAAACCCGCCCAATCTTCAGGATTGAAGGGATCGTACCAGAAATATTCTGGCACTCGCAAACGGTCTTGATAGATGGCTTTCTTTTCAGTTTTATCCTGTTGAGCGGTACTTTCGGAAAGGAGTTCGATAACCACGTCGGGAGCTTTCCCTTCTTGCCAAACCACCCAACTTTTTCTTTCCCCTTTAGGAACCCCCAGGACAGCAAAGAAATCGGGACCGCGAAAGTCCTCGCTTTTTAACTGTGCGGCACTGAAATAAACGAACATATTGCCGCCTACATAGCCATCTTCCCTAGCAGCTAACCAGGGGAACAAGGCATCTATGAGTATATCCATCTGGAGTTTATGTCGTTGGGTTTCCATGGGAACGCCGTCATCGCAGGGCAATTCATCTTGGGTAGGCAGTGAAAGTCGAGAAGGGGCAATAGTTGAAGTCATCGGAGTCACGCTGGTGATGAGACTTAAGGAGCTTTTTCCCCAATGCTAGGGGAAAATATCTAGGGGCTAGAATTGAGATGGGGGCAAAATATTACGGCAATTATAGCCTTCTTCTAGGAAATTAGTTTTTTAAGCAAATATTGTAGGCTTGATCCGCCTTCAATTTTTGGTACAGCAAAGGACTCTTTTCTCTACAAGACTGTTGTAGTTCCTGAAACTCGGCTTCACCCTTTTTCAGATAGGCATCCACAAGCTCTCGATTGGCCAGATAGAAAGCGATCGCGCCATAAACCTGTTCGAGGGAAAGGAGTGGAAAATTTTGGGCAATGCTTTCGGGCGATTATCCGTTCAAGAAAGAATAGACAACTGAATCAAGGGAGATACGAGTTCCTTCGAGCCAATATTCTTCGTCTCGTTGCTCGATGTACTGCTTTGTTGGGATGGAGGCTAATTTCATAGGAGTAATGTTGCTGTTTAGCTAAAAGGATAAGAAATCGCATTACCAAGCAGGAATACCATTGCTAGGACTAGGGTATAGATTTTTGGAGATGTCTATTTATTATGATGATATTAGCGTCGAGAACGATGAATTTGAGTCTCACTTGTCCAAATCCTTTCTCTGATTGGCTCTATCCGCTTCACACATCTGACGAAACTCACGAACAATATCGTCCTCGGAAATTCCCTTTTGACTTAACAGGTACTCAAATTGAGCGGCCACCGCTTGTAAGGCAGCGATATCGGCGCTTTTACTCCCCTGTTTAACGGGGAAATAGAACCCAACAGTATGACCGTGACGTAGTACCTCAACGGGAGTCTCACCGTATAGGTATTTAGGGAGTTCGCTCCGAAATTCTCGCACCCCAATTTTCTCAATGTCATACTTAATCCATAGTCTCTCTCGTTGTGTACGCATTGTGTACATACTGTAGCACTATTTAAGAAGGGATATCTACAAATAAATTTGCTCATGTTTTACCAGATTAAATTTTTAATCTGGTTTAAAGAAAATGCCATCCATCTGCAACATCCTCCCAGTTTTTTCGGCAGTAAACCCTGGTTCAATACCGTACAGTTCGTAACCTAATTTTTCTACGATATCAATCATTTCTTTAAACAGGACTTGACCTTCGTAGAGAGGGACTAAAGATAATTCAAGCTTAATGCCTTTAACCAAAGGCAAAATTGCAGTTGCTCCTTCTAGCACTTGTTTTTCCAATCCTTGCACATCTATTTTGAGAAAAATGGATTTAGTTTCGCTTTTGATATAGTCCTTGGCCAGGGTATCTAGCCTGCTCAATTTTACTGTTTCTGAACCAGAGTAAGCTGATTCGGGGGCAGATTCTAAGTGAGCATCCAGCATTGGCAAAGCTGAACTACTATAACTATTACCTGCAATATTGATGACAATCTCACCTTCTTGGTTGCCGATGGCAGTTTGGGGAGCAATTTCCCACAGAGGGTCTTTTTCACTAACAGCTTTTAACTGAGAGTAAGCACTTGACAGTGGTTCAAAGGAAACAATCCTACCTGAATAGCCTAACTCTCGCAGTAATTTGGCATATTGCCCAATATTAGCGCCAACATCGAATACTAAGTCAATGTTGTGATAGGCTAACAAGCGCTGCATCTTTGCCGCTTCAGATGTTTGGATATTGTATCTTTTTAGATCAATTCCTAAACTTCTGGAGAGTTTCTTAATCGTTTTTTTGAACATGATAGATAGTTAATTAACCGTACTCAGCTACCATAATGAAACTTGATCGTACTTAATTTCAGGCTTTCCTGTAAACTTTGTAAGACAAGTGTATTGACTGTATGTCGACTCTCTTTTGAGATATCCTGGCAGCGCCAACCTTTTGATTTGCCTTTTAATACCTGCAAGTCTTGCCTTGAGCTTTCTTAAGTTTTTATTGCCCGGTTTGGTTGAGGTTTCAATCATAAACTTAGTTGCTGGCCAGGAGATGTCACTATAATGATCGTTCAAGATAGTAAATCCTTCAGAAAGTAACAGAAACCGAAATGTTGAGGGAGTAAAAACACTTATATGTCCGTAGGCAAGATAATTAGATATATTATTATCCACATCAGGTCTATAGTCCAAGGGCACCTCGAAAACTTGAAAAGCACTTACGCGGGCAATTTCTCTTAAGAGGCGGCGAGGATCTTCAACGTGTTCTAGTACATGGTAGCAGACTGCAAGCTCAAATTCAGTTTCATCAAACGGTATTTCGTAACCGTTAAATTCTTTAAATTCCCTAAATTTTGGAAGTTTTAATTTATTAATCTCCTGCACTGCACTTCCGGAAATTTCAACTCCACATATACTCCCAAAATTTTCTGTCTCTGCTAGACGCTTTGCAACTGCTCCATCTCCTGCTCCAACATCTAAAACGCTATTATAGTTTTTGCTATTGACGACCTTTAAAGTATTTTCGAGGCGCATATAAGAACACAAATCCGTCCACAGAGCATCAACGTCAGCGTTTTTTGCATAATGCTCATCATATACGGTTGCAAGGTTATTGCTAGTCATGATTGAATAAAAAATTCGCCTTACTATAGTATCAGTTTAAATAATATTAGGCAACCCTTTTAAGACATAAAAAAGACTTATTATTCCCTTGCAGTGCATAAGTAGAACTCATGAATATCTTGATAAACTGAGAGATAGTATTTAGCCTGTACTTCTAGGCTAAATTCTTGCACTACTTTTTCACGAGCGCGATCGCACAATTTTCCGTATCTCTCTCTATCTTCTAGTACCCAGGCGATTCCCTTAGCCAAGTCTTCAACCTCGAAGGGTTGAGCGAGATAGCCATTTTGTTGATGCTCAACAATATCTTTGAGTCCAGTAGCGTTGAATGCTACTACTGGTGTACCACAGGACAGAGCCTCAGAAGCAGTTTGACCAAAAGATTCCTGAATTGATGGCACAATCATTACATCGGCTGCTGAATAGACAAGTGCTAATAAAATATCGTCGTTTAGCCTCCCTAGATAGTGAACTTTAAAACCTAAATCGGGCGAATCAATAGGTTCGGATGCACCAAAAACGACTAATTCAATCTGATATGGCTGTTTAGTTTGATTGAGTTTTTGTAAAGCTGGTAGAAGAAACTGAAATCCCTTGCGATGATCGCTGTTGGCACTCATGGCACCGAATAGAATAAGCTGTTTATCGTGAGGCAAGTTTAACAAGTGTCGCGCTAGTTTTTGTTCTATAGGTCTATATGTTTTAATATCTAAGCCATTGGCAATAACTTCTATTCGTAAATTCTGAAATAGAGAACTATTTTTAGCACAATCAGCTAACCATCGACTAGGTGTTATAATTGTTAGATTTAAATTTTTCCAATTCTTAGCTTTTCGCTGCCAAACCCAGCGCGATATGTCCCAGTCTTGATCGCTATGCAGTTGAGGACAAGAACCGCAGGATTTCATATAGCGATCACATTCTCCACTATAGTGGCATCCGCCAGTAAACGGCCACATATCATGGATTGTCCAAACAAGAGGCTTATTGAGCCTAGCAACAGTTTCAATCTGTAAATATCCCGCATTAACCCAATGTAGATTAATAATATCGGAATCAAGTTGAGCAACTTGGGAAGCAATTCTATCGGAAATCCATTGGATAGAGTAAGGAGTGTGATCGCGATTAGGATACAACATTAGTGGCAAATGATCCAGGGTTGGTGTCAGCTTGCTCCACCCTTTAGCCAGCTTGCTGTTAGGTGACAAAACAGTATGATCGTCACGGGTTTTGTCACCAACCAGCATGGTGGAATCTACTCCCATCTTCCGCAAACCTTGATGCAGGCGGTAAGCGGCTGCATAGCCACCGCCTCGACCGTCAGAGTGACTGAGTAGACATACTTTCATGACTTAAAAAAAATCCCATCTAATTGAAGCATTTTTACTGTTTTGGCGTCAGTGAAGCCAAGAACAACCGCATGAATATCATAACCTAGTTCTCCACAAAACTCTAGCATTTCTTCAAAAATAAGATTATCTTTATACGCTACATTCTCGAAGAAATCTGGCATACTGATCGTAATTAGCACCTACATTGAAAACTAGATCTATACTATGATAATTCAAGAAACATTCTATAGAGAGTATCTTATTTATGGCTTAATTCCTTCCATAAATAAAGAAACTGGTTTACGAACTTTGCCTTCTACTATATCTAGATTGTAGCTATTAAAGTCTGGAATTCTACTTTCATCGGCACGACAAATGCGCACATCGATAAAGCCGGCTTGTTCAAGTAGCCGACGCAACGAATAGCGATCATACATCCAGCGATGGATTTCTCCTGAGTTCCGAAATACTCCTTCTTCAAATGCTTGCATAGCTTCATTTCCTGCTATCCTAGCTACCAGAAATTTTGTGATAATAATTCTTAGTTTTTGAACAAACCAATAGGGCTGTTTAGAAGTGATTTTCTCCCATAAAGATTTTTGAAGTGGTTGTACTTCCCAATAATTCTGAGCTTCAGCACCTATACGGGGGCGTATAAAATCTTTATTGGAAATATCTGGGTTAAGAAGAAAACGCATCATTTCACCACCTCCAAAGCTGCGAACTGTTTGATCGTAAAATTCGAGCATGATCCAATCATAGTTAGGCTCTACTTCTTTTAATCCAGAATCGACTTGTTCTAAAGCATTTAAGTAATCTCTAACTATCGATTCAAGATCGGGAACGACTATTCTAATTATCCCTTTTTGCTTGAGGACGCGGTGACACTCTACAAGCATTTTTTGAGCTTCATCTTGTTTGAGATGCTCTACAACATGAGAGCTATAACAAGCATCAAACTCAGCATCAGGATAGGGCAAATTTTTACGAATATCGTATGCTCTAACTTCCCGTGAAAATGAAACCAGATCAATATTCACCCAAGCTGGATGAAAAGTAGCACCACAACCAAAATTTAAGAGTTTCATAATTTAAAAAATTATTATTGTGAAATTACTGTAAATTTGAAACATTTTTACTTTTGTACAGACTTAGTTTTCGTAGGCTTTGTTTAACTTATTATTTTGGAGTCGCAGAAATAAAACATCTACTGTCTTGAGCTTCCTCAAGAATATTAAGTTCATAGTTTAATGGAAATAAAATCATAGCTACATATAGCATTGCTGATACGGAATGAATTTCTACAAGAATTATCGGCTTTAAACTTTCAAGAGTTTTACGTCCCCCTTCTAGAACTTTATGTTCTGCTCCTTCTACATCAATTTTAATCAATTTTAAATTAGTTATTTTTTTCTCTGTAACAAAATTATCTAATGTATCTACTTTTACCTCCATTGATGTAAAACCTGCCTTTTCATATACATCATCACTAAGAGACTTATAACTTCCTTCAATATATCCTCCAAAACTTGTTGAATTATCAATATTTTGAGAAAAATTAAAAGCAGCAGTTCCCTGAGAATCTGACAAGGCAAACTTATTAAATTAATAGATATGTTGTCTGAAATGTCTCTATTTTTGCCAAAGATTAGCTCCATACGCTCTACATTAAAAACGTTTGGTTCAAAAACATAAACTTTCCCCTTTTTTCCAGTTAACTTAGCAAAACACATTGAATGGTAGCCAATATGTCCTCTAATGTCTATAATAGTTTGTGATTCTAGATCAACCTTTTTCAAGAAATCGCAAAAAAAGTTATCATAAGCTCCCTCGATCATTTCTTTGAAGTAAAATTGTTCAGTTGGCACATAAATTATACACCCTTCCAATATGCCTCCTGAAATTTTATTCCACTTTGGCTTCGGTGAATAAAGATGATTGCGTAATGATTGAATTGCCTTATATACAATAGGGGGAAGTATTTCTTGGATTAATTTCTTCATTGGTCTAGTTCTCCTTAAATTAAATTTCCAGATTCAAATATGTAAAATTTCTAAATTTCTGTAAAATTAGAGATAGAATGGGAATTTTGTAAATATGCTTATGAGTAAAATCATCTGCCTGAACATGGCGTATCAAAAATGGGGGATGCTCTAAAGGAAAATTCATTTCTTTAACAGGAAGATTTGCCAATCTACTTTTACTACCAATTGTATGAGTAGCATCTTCACCAAATCCAATATTACTAACTAAATTTACATTAGGAAGGATAGTTAGACCATTCTGAATCCAACAGGCAAAATTCCAAGGATAATCCCAAGTATCAATTTTACCATCATAATAAGTTTGAAAAATCTTCGTCCAGTATTTGACAGCCTGAGTTTTTCCTAAAATAGACTCAAGCCAGTTACCATCACGAATTTCTTGCCAGAGCTTCATTTTAACATCATAATATTGCCACGCTCTCCTCCAAGTTGCCCAACCCCAAATGTGACTATAGCAAGAAAAATAGTAACTGTACCCCGTGCGCTTTCTGCCAAACTGAAAATTATCCCCTGAAATAGCCGTAATTCTTTCATCATTTCGATAATAATCAAGCAAGTCTTGGCAAAAGCGAAAAAAACTAGGATGTGGTAAGCAATCATCTTCAAGAATAATGGCTTGCTCAACCGTATCAAAAACCCAATCTAATCCACTCGATACCCGATTTTTACAACCTAAATTTAAATCAGAATAATTGCTCAATACCTCACAATCCCAATCAACGCCATCAACAATAGCACGAGCCGCCTTACACTTCTCAATATCATCGGCTTTATCCGGGCGCGGACCATCAGCAACCACTAATAACTTAGGTGGTTTAGCCTGACGAATGGCTTCAAATACCCTCGCCGTCGTATCAGGTCGATTGAAAATCAGTAAGGCGACAGGAGTGGTCAGTTGGAAGTCAGTCATAGACGAATTTACTGTTAACTCGTTGTATCCTAACCCATCCTGACCAAATTGTCAACCCATTTCAGGATTTTCAGAGCCATTAATTTTATTTTCACTATCTCCACTGTTAAAATCCGAAGCTTTCAAGACAGTTAATCCAACTAAGTCTCGATCTCTATAGTAATAGATAATATTGTCTTCTAGCAAACTATCATTGGCTCTTTGAGGGTTACGAAAGCTAATATATAAAACATCTGCTTCTTCATCATAATCTATCCAGATTCTTGAAGAAGGTGCGGTTAGCAAATAAGGAATTGATTTTAACAGATTGACTTCTGCCATAGGATGCCTCGCTTGATAATTTTTTCGCAGGAGGATGTCAAAAAAGCAGTTATGACAAATCCATCGTTCTTTAGTTCTTTATAGATGACGACCGCGTCTTTTCTTGAGATAACAGTTTTCGGATAATGTTTTAGTGCTATTAGCTCATCAGTCCATCCCTTAATAATCAAATCAGGTTCAGCAATAGTTTTTAGTACTATATCAATACATCCCGCCATGTAAGATACTTTCATGGCTTAGAAAATCCATTCATTATTTTCTCAATTTAACTGCCCGAATTGTTCCTGGTAACGAGCCAACAAAGCTTCTAGTTCTAGAACTCGCTGCCGTTCTCTTTCTGCGCGTTGAGCTTCCTGCTCGGCGCGTTGAGCTTCCTGCTCGGCGCGTTGAGCTTCCTGCTCGGCGCGTTGAGCTTCCTGCTCGGCGCGTTGAGCTTCCTGCTCGGCGCGTTGGGTTTGCTGCTCGGCGCGTTGGGTTTGCTGCTCGGCGCGTTGAGCTTCCTGCTCGGTAGGAGTCAGTATCCAATTGCCGTCTCGTCCGTACCAGCGCAGCCACAACCGCTCAATGCCTTGACAATTTCCTGCCCAAAGTCCCAATCCCAATTGTACTTCCTCTAGCCACAACTGCTGGTTTTCTAGTCTTAAAGGCTGATATTTTCCTGATTTTAAGGTAAATGCCTGCAATTGGTTGCTGTAGCGATCGAACACCACATAGTAGGGAATGCCTAAAATTCGTTCGTAAACTTCCCACTTGGCGGGAGGTTGGTTGATTCCCCGCACGGTACGCCCTAAATCTTCTGCTTCCGTTCCAGGAGAGAGTAATTCGATGGCGATGAAGGGAACAATTTCTTCCTGCCAAATCACATAACTCAGGCGCAATTCCTCTCCTTGGTACAGCCGCGAGACTCCCAAAGCGGCAAACCAGTCCGGCCGCTTGTACCATTGGGGATGGTAAGGGTCGTAGTAGAGATTTAGATCGCTGGCGATAAATATTTGTTCGGCAGGATAGTTAGAAGGTCGAAAGGTCTGGCGCAATAATTCGGGTTGGAAGAGATGAAATTCGTCAGGCAAGCCAGGTTCCTCCTGGTTTTCGCTGGGGAGGTCGTACATGGTTGGTAACATTTCTTTGGGTGGAAGGGACGGCGTTCTCTGGTACATGGGGGGAATGTTGCTAGTTTGGTGTTTAGTTTAGCAAGATAATATGGCATTCATGTCAATTTTAGACCCCTGAACGCCGCAAGCCTTGATGCACAATAAATCGGAACAGTCGTCAATTCCTCGTTCTCCATTGGTGAAAATGCCGATTCAAAAATGAACTACCCCACCAGGAGAGTCTTACCAAAATCCGCCCCGAGGAAGTTAGAGACTTTCGGGATTAATCCCCAATTCCCTGAGTTTAGCCGCCAATCGCTCGGCTTTTTCTTCGGCTTCTTCAGCTTTCCATTGTGCTTCCTCAGCTTTCTGTTGTGCTTCCTCAGCTTTCTGTTGTGCTTCCTCAGCTTTCTGTTGTGCTTCCTCAGCTTTCTGTTGTGCTTCCTCAGCTTTCTGTTGTGCTTCCTCAGCCAACTCTCGCGGGGTTGGTAACAACATTCCATCTAAAGTTGCCCAGCGAATCCAGACGGTTGTTACCCCTCTATATTCTCCCTGCCAACGAACTAAAGCTAATCCCAAACGACCACTGATTAGCCATCCTTTCTCGTTGGGTTGCTGCGGTTCATATAGGCCATCAACTAAGACAAATTCGGCAAAATCTTCAGGATTAAAAGGATCGTACCAGAAATATTCAGGCACTCGTAACTTATCTTGATAAATCTGTTTTTTCTCGGTTTTGTCTATTTGGGTGGTACTTTCTGAGAGTAGTTCAATCACTACATCGGGGGCTTTTCCCTCCTCCCAAGTAACCCAACTTTTTCGCTCCCCTTTTTGTACACCTAAGACGGCAAAAAAATCAGGTCCTTTGAAGTCTTGATTTTTCAGTTGTGCTGTACTGAAATAGACGAACATATTGCCACTGGCATAACCATCTTCTCGTTGGTCTAGCCAAGGTGATATAGTGTCTATTAACAGATCCATCTGCCATTTATGCCTTTGAGTTTCCATGGGTACTCCATCATCGCAGGGAAGTTCATCTTGCGTGGGTAATGCAGTTAACTGCATCGGTTGACTAAGCGTCAGAGTTTCCATATTTTTGTCCTATATTTTGGGTTTAGTTATTTAGATTTACTAGATTTTTTGCCCTCTTTCAGGCAAATATTACTTTAATTGACTGGCTATAGCAATTCTAAATGAGTCGTGAACGGACAGGGGGCTTAAGCCCCTTGTTCAGCTACCTGTTGTCAAGGGTTTAGGGGATTACTATATGTTATATCATAATTCTAGGCTAAGACGCATTTAATTAGAAATCATCATCCAAGAGCTGCTCAATTGAAAGCGGATAATTGATTTAATCTCTTCTTTTGTCACGACTTTTCTGGCAGGTAGTATCTTTAGTCCTATTATATCAAAGGCGATTGCGGCTCTCAGTGCCAGATATAGATGCCAAGTTTATCAAACATATCTTCTACACTTTGACAACTTACCATCTCTTCCTTTCGGTCAGTCTTTTCAAAGGTTTCTGCGGTTGTTCTGTGAGAGATGTCAACCGCAAAAGGAAGCCACTTAATTTAAGGCAAAATTTTGGCAAAATAAGGTGATTGACGCGGCGTTTATCGATCCTAATTGTTGAAAAATTTCTTCAAACATTTCCTTTAATTAAGACTCAAGATTAGCTGTTATTGACATTTTATTTGTCAGAGTAAATTGCAAGAAAAATCGCTTCTCAGTTAATTGTGGCTCCTGTACAATTTTTCAGCTTCAGTACAGGACAAAAAGCTTAAAGATTGCTTTGTGTCTATTTATTAATTACTCAAAGAAAATGCCCAGACCATTCTTTCTAATATGTGAGTAAGCACCAAAAGCAAACCCCAACCCGAAGTAATGTGCGCTAAAATAACCTCCATTGGTTAATAGCCATATTGACCATCCAAGCACACCTGGTAGAACAGTTAGCAAAGCCGTGCGTTTCTTGGAATCAAAAGCATAGGGGTTAAGCAATGCCTTACTATATAAATAGGGTATCTTAATATAGAAGAAGAATATAACGAGAAAAAATAAAGGTAATCCTCCCTTGAGGAGAAAAGTCAGAGGTCCTATATGAAGCCAATTTATTTCCATATCTAAATTCCAACCTCTGCGTATAGGATTAATAAAAGTAGCACCTAGACCTTTACCGAATAAAAAATCTAGATCTTGTAGATTTCCAATTACAAAAGAAGCCTCTTCAATTCGTTCGTTATTTGAACCGCTAGACTCATCAGTAAAAGCTCTCTCATATAGTAAATTATCCTGGAATAGGCGTATCAGATCAAAATTGATAATATCGAACATTATAACAGTAAATATAAAAATAGTAAAAGATATTAAGATAAACTTTAGCAAACTTAATGACATAGATGGTTGAGGCTTAAGAACCATAGTTTTGCTACATAGTCTATACAATAATAAGCTAAAGCCAGAAAAAATTAAGATAACTAGTAAGCTTAGAAAAGCACCTCTAGATGCGGCTATGAATCCACCAAAGTATAATTCTAAAAAGACTAATCCTAACATTGAAATTACCCAAAACCATCCCAATCTGCATAAAATCACTATAGAAATACCAGTGGGTATCAAGCTTGCAGCTAAAATGTCCATTACCCCACCTGCTACTCTTGTTTCTGTTCCTATCCTCGATATTGTACTTATGGCTTCTTTCGCTAACATAGCTTCAATAGTTATCTGAAAAGTTTGGTAGATCATGCAAGCTAAAAAAAACGCATAAGCAGTAAGTTGAAACTTTGGAGAATAGGATTTGGAGAGAAGGAAGAACATAGCCATTCCAACCCATGGATAGATAAAAATAATCCACTCTTTGTACATCCAGTAAATTTCATTACCAGAGATCCAGCCTATCAAAATATACAAAAATAAAGCAGACCCATATAAAATTCCTATTTTTCCCAAAAGCAACTTTCTAAACTCTTTTTCAATCAAAAATGCCGATGCTAGGGAAAGTAAAACTCCCCATGTTGGCAGAGAAATAATAAATTTAATGATAACCTCAGTTTTTCCCAACCAAGCATACACAAGATCATTAAAATTAAGTAGAAGCAAACTGATATAGAAAATCAAAGTAGCGATGAGTTTATTAACTAATTTATTCTCTCTATTGTTCATTTTAGTTTATCTTCTATGTAATAGTTTCCATAAATTAATTTTACACAAACTCTAAAATTTTCTGAAAAGCAGAGATCAATTGCTCGATTGAATGCAGGCGTCTATACCCTTCAAAATCTGGCTGGATAGAAAGATTGCCGGTGGAGAGTTCCTCATGCAATCTTTCTAAGATGCTAACACACTGAGACACATTTCCTCCTTCAATCCCATAGCCAAGATTAAACTTCTCAACCCGTTCGCCCATACAGTAGTTTTTGCTGGCGATTACAGGTTTCTGAAAGATTGCTCCTTTAGTCAGGATGTTGCTACTGTAAGGAAAATTTTCATAGGCAGCATAAAGGACATCGCATACCTGAACAACGGCATTAAATCCTGACCCGTCAGGAATCGAATTCCAGTAAAAGAAACAGTTGTCTGGGTTGGCTTTGACAATCTCCTCAATTTTCGCCAGTTCTGCGGCTGTAAATGCTGGTTCAGCCAGCCTACCTGCAAAGACAAAAAACCAGCGATCGCTCACTTGTTGAGAAACTTCCAGAAGCGTAAGTGTTCCTTTCCGCTTATCTAGAGATCCCAACAAACCAATGATCTTCCTGCCAGCAGCTTTAGCACGAATTTTTTGGGCAATCTCAAAGCTCATATCGGGTGGCGATTCATCGGTGATATCAGTTAAGACGACTACCGGCTTATTAAGCTTCTGTTGTAACTTGTCAGCAATACCTTCGTCTAGCACGGCCACTACTGGACAGTGGGAAGATTTTAGCACTGATAAGGGATTTAAGATGCCGTGGCGCATCCACCGCAGTTTTGGTGGTATCCGTAGGTAGCCAGGTTGAAAATAAAGCCCTGACCAAGGATAGGGAAAGATGGTGTCGGTGATAGCAGGAATTAATCCTAAGTATGTATCAAGCCAGGCAAAAAAGGTGATATCGGGGGCTTTGCCTAGCTTTGAGGAAATTTCTTGGATACTCTGGGCGACTCGTTGCCAGCGGGCTACAGCCATTGCTCTCGCCTGCAACTGGCGACCGGAAAACTGACTTGGCGAGGGTTCATGCAACTCAAAGGAGTGAAAGTTACTTGCCAACTCTGGACAGTGGCTGGCAATCCACAGGTTCATCTCTTCCGGTTCGGGACACAGAGAGATTACTTCATTTCCCAGGTCTAGTAGCGTCTTGGCGAAAAACTTCAGGTAGGTAGGGTGGTGGCCACCCCACAAGGTATCCACTAGGGCGATGGTTTTCAAGGTTTTTAACTCTGCTCCTTATACTTCTGGGATACAGCGACAAATCTAATTTTAATCTCCAGGCTATCGCTCTTGTCACTCTTCTTTAAAAGAATTTTAGATTTTTCACGTTCTTGCTACTTGCTACTCTCCATATTCAAAGTATCAGAATGGTTTAATACCCAATAAACGAAAAACTAATTTTTCGGAAATTCCTAACTTTCCCAAGACTAATGACATCGCTCTTCCTAAAGTTTTTAGGCGATCTATACCGCCAAAATAAGTGACTTCAAGACGAGGGATAGATAAGATTGCCACTATATAAAAAACAATCATTGTAGCAATTTGTATTCCAGGATTTGCTTTTAAAACAATGAGTATAACACGAAAGCAACAAGCTACGACCATTAACAACAAAGACGAGTATAGAGGGTTAATTAACCAACGACAAAAAGTAATCCAGTAGATTTTAGGCTTAAGACGACGAGACAAATAAATTGTTCCAGCCAAGGTCATTAGCTGTCCTAGCACCGCATATTGGAAGCCAAACACTAAAGCAAATATAACAAAAAACGGCAGATAACCAAGCCCGATAATCATGTGATATATCCAGTTGCCTTTTGCATCTCCCTTGCTCAGTCCTAAGAAAAATTGTACTATCGCATTGCCATGAATATAGCCTACCCAACAGAAAATAAACAACTGAAAACTAGCTTTGCTAGAAAATTCGGCATTGACCATAATAGTCAATAAGGCTGGACCTGCAATAATCAGTCCTGAATAGACAAAACCTGCAATTAACCCAATAAACCAGCGCAAGCGGTCTTCTATTTGTTCGGCTACCACTTCTAATTTATCTCCTTGAGCCGAGAGCATGGGAAATAGATAAGAAGACTGTCCATTTAAAATTGCATGAACTTGCACATATATGTTTTGTGCAAAAGTATAGAAAGGCAAAGAACTACTACCAAATACAGATGTTAGAAATATCTTATCAAGTCCCCATAGTATGCCTGCAAGCTGAGTTAGATAAACCCATTTTCCAAACGACCAAAGCTCAATAAACATGGCTTGATGCCAGGAAGGACGTGTCAGAAATCCAAGGATTTTAAAAACTATAAAACCAGTACATAAACAATTCAAGCAAGACAAGGCTAACTGAATTGTTGCCAAGGTTAAAATATTAGGAAAGGCTTTCAAAAAAGTGATTCCCAAAATACCATTGGCTAACATAAAAGTAGTATTCAGCTTAGTCTGCCAGTCAAATCTTTGAAGAGAAGTGAGAAATATATTCAAATAACCGGTGATTTGTTGTAGCAAAAACACCAATCCTAGTAATATACAGTACAGGCGAGCTAAATCAGGATTGCCCTCATATTTGCTCCACTGAACAATCCAAGGAGAGCCAAAAGTAAAAAGACAAAACCCAAGCAATCCAAAAGCCAAAGAAGTTGAAAAACAAACACCCGCTATTTTCTGAATTTCCTGAGAATTATTTTCTTCATAAGCGCGACTGAGCAATCGCATTGCGGCAGTCCCCAGTCCAAATCCACTCAAGGTGTTATTAATGCCAACAATAGCAGAGATCGCAATGGCAAATCCAGCTTCCGCTTCACCCAACCAACGAATCGTTAACCCAGCAAATAGAAACCCCAAGATTGCTGTCATTACAGAACCGATGGCTGTCCAAGTAGAATTATTAATAGCTTTGGCAAGTAGATTGCTCATAAAAAATTGGTTCTTCCGAACTTACACTGTAGAAAACTCCCCAAGCTCCCTCTCTGTCCAGCAATGCTCTAAAGTTGATAAATATCAATCTAACAAAAACTCAAAGCCCTATTATACAAGCTTTACAAGTATTAGTTGTTGATAGTTTTGCATAACAGGTTCGGTAGAGCCTAAAAATTCTGCTCTATTTATTCTAATATGGTTTCTGAATTTGTCTGAAGTGGTCTGTTCATTGCTTGGGAATATTGATTTGGAATTAATAATCTAAAGAGCAAATTGCTGAGCCCAACTCGAATTTTAATTGGCATGAGAGACAACATACTACATAATATCAAAAACAAGCGGATTTTTCCAGGATAACGGGTGATACAGAAAACAAAATCTGAAAAATCAATAGATTTACCAGTACAGAGATAGTAGATTGAATCGGATATGAGAGGACCTAGCAAAAGACCACACTTTAGGGCTTTATTAGACCAGTTAACTTGAGGATTCAATCTTCGTATTTCTTCTAAAGCCCGGACAAAACCTATGAAACGACTGCGGAATGTATCATAGGAAATTCGCTTAGGTTTATCTGATTTTTCTGAAGCAAACTCGCTGACTGGATTGAGTTCAACAATTGTATCGTCATTGCTGAGATGGACAAAAACACCTAAATGCGGATAGCTATAACCTGAACAACGAAATAAAGAGCGGCCACAATTCAAAAGATATTCTCTGTTTACTATAAAACCACTGATATTTCCCATAAAAAACATGAGTTTTCCTAGCGCAATTAAATCTATCTTCTCTAAGGGTATGGGTAAATAAGTCTCTGGTAAAACTTTTTGATATTGCTCAATACGAGCATAACCCAAAGTAAAGTTCAACCCCCCCTTAAGGTTTTCCAAAAAATTCAAGGCCTCACTTTCATAAACAAACATATGATCGGATAAAAGCCAAATATACCTTCCTGTGGCAAGGACTAGCGCCTGAATCACGTTTCCTTCAATACCAAAATTAAATGGATTTCTTTTTATTTTTATTCCTAAGTTTTCATGCTCGGAACTAAGCCATTCCCAAGTTCCGTCGTCAGAAGCATTATCAACGACTAATATTTCAATTTCATCTTGTTTAGCTAAAGAAGATAATGAAGCTAGGGTTTTTTGCAAAGAATCAATTCGGTTAAAGCTCGGGATTGCAATTGACAATATCGTTTCCATCTAAATTATCTTTCCTAATGAAATAAGATGTAAATGAATAGCCGCAGGTATAGATTGGGCTAATTCAAGTTTGAAGTGGACTAGTCCCTGACTGATTGAAGAATACCTTACAGGAAGTGGGATAGTCAAGGGATTTTCGGGGTCGATGGTTGATTAATGGGAATTAAACGCCAAACAAGGATCGAATCGAGTACAATCGTCACGGGGTAAGCATTTTACGTTGAGATCTCAGCGATGAAAGAGACAACCCCAGACGCAATGCCACCGTGCTTTCACCGATGGTGTCGGCGGTTTGACAATTGCTTCAAAAGCGATTTCTATAAAAAGCAATCAATCAAAAGCTCAAGCCCTTGCTAAATCAGGCCTTTAAGAGGTTAATTTTAATACTTTAGCACGGCAGGTTCCGTAGAACCGAAATTTGTTTAAGTCCCACTAGTCATAGCTTGTTTTTCTCCTTTATCAGTTTCCAAAGCCGCTCTAATTAATTCGTAGATAGTTAATCATACCGAATCCTGGTAATTTAATCGCTCATCGTAGCAGATATTGAGCAGTTGGTCAAGGCAAACCATGACGCAGCAGGATTAGAAGGGGAATTACTGGTGCTTAATCTCCTGGTTTAATTTGCCGAATCAAATAGCGAACTTCTGACAGCAAAACCTCAAAACGCTTGTCTGACTCTTCCTGTCTTTGCCTGATTTCGGCAATTTCTGCTTGCCGAGCTTCATTTTCTCGTTGTTGCTGTGCCGCAATTTGCAGTAGAGCGTTTGCCGTTAATCTTACCCCTTCTACTGAATCTTTAACTTCCGAAACTGATTCTCGCAATTCCGAAACTGATTCTCGCAATTCCGAAACCGAGTCTTTGACTTCCGAAACCGATTCTCGCAATTCCGAAACTGAGTCTGCCAATTCATCTAGCATCTCATCTGTCCATCTCGTCCGTTCCCCATCCCTTCTTGTCATGGCTTGTTTTTCTCCCTTCTCAGTTTCAATAGCTGCTTAAATTATAGATAATTATAGACGCAATCGCCGCCATTTTCCTCAAGCTTATGATTGATTCTCTGGTTTAATTTGCCGAATCAAATAGCGAACTTCTGACAGCAAAACCTCAAAGCGTTGGTCCGACTCCTCCTGTCTTTGTCTCATTTCATCCATATTACGCTGTTGCTGTGCTGCGATTTGTAGCAAAGCTTGTGCCGTCAATCTTACCCCTTCTACTGAATCTTTGATGTCCGAAACTGATTCTCTCAATTCCGAAACTGATTCTTTAATTTCGGAAACTGAGTCTGCCAATTCATCTAGCATCTCATCTGTCCATCTCGTCCGTTCCCCATCCAGTTTTGTCATGGCTTGTTTTTCTCCCTTCTCAGTTTCAATAGCTGCTTAAATTGTCAATAATTATAGACGCAATCGCCGCTGGTTTTATCAAGCTTATGATTGATTTTCTGGTTTAATTTGCCGAATCAAATAGCGAACTCCTGACAGTAAAACCTCAAAACGCTTGTCTGACTCTTCCTGTCTTTGCCTGATTTCGGCAATTTCTGCTTGCCGAGCTTCATTTTCTCGCTGTTGTTGAGCAGCTATTTGTAACAGTGCTTGTGCTGTCAATTGTAACCCTTCTACTGAATCTTTAACCTCTGAAACTGATTCTCGCAATTCCAAAACTGAGTCTTTGACTCCCGAAACTGAGTCTGCCAATTCATCTAGCATCTCATCTGTCCATCTGGAGTGTCCGGCCGAGCTTCTGGTCATGGCTGGCTTTTCTCCTTTTTTAATAACTGCTTACAATTCATTTATTATCGACGCAATCGCCAGCAATTTCCCAACATATTTCCTCTCTAAGCATAACAGTTGCCACCATAGCACACAATCAGCTAAATTGTAAAGCTGTATAGATTCTTCATTCAGCCTCCAGGTCAATTCCCATTGCCTTAAGTTGCGCCGCCAATCTGTCTGCCCTAGCTTTTTCTCCCTCAGCCCGCAGTTCAGCTTGTTCGGCTCTTTCCCGCTCCTGTTCAATCCGTTCACTCCCCCACAATAGTAAATTACCCGATTGATCCCACCAGCGCAACCAATAAGCTGTCATCTCCGCTTTTTTCCCCTGCCATACTCCTAGAAATAAACCAATTTCTGCCAGCCAGTAACGATAATTTTCATCAGCTTTCTGTAACTCATACTTCCCTGATACTAAGCGATAAACTTCTAATTCTCCGCTTTGTGGTTGAAAAATAATATAGACAGGTACTTGTAAGATTCGCTCGTAGAAATACCACTTGCCATAGGGATAGTGGGGATTGATAGAATACTCCCCTCCCTCCGTTTCTGAGATGAATTCCATGACAATTGCTGGTACTTCCCCTTCTGCATGAGGCGTGTAGCTGCGGCGAATTTCTCCTTCTCGGATAGGTGCTACTGCGGGTACATAAACCCAATCGGGAGCTTTTACTACTTTCTTACCGCTAACGGTGGCGCAAATGCCAAAATTAGAAGCAATAAGACTCGCTTCCACAATTAAACTGGCTAATTCTAAAGATTCTCGCGAAGCCGCCGCGAGGAGGGGTTGTAGGGTGCTTTCCACTGGTTCATCAGGGAGGGCAAAATCCGCTGGCAATTTCTCCCAGGTAATGGGGGGTAAAGTATCAGAGATGCGAGGTGCTAATGGGATTGTCATTTAGGCTCTCGTGTGATGGTGGTTATGGCGGTTTAGCTTGTGGCAGGATAGCACACAATTTGTAACCGTTCAGGGGGGGGTATGTCAAGCCGCCAGTGGCATTGACTAGGTTAAACCCACCTTATTTGGTAATTACTGGAAAAACTAGGGTTATCATTGTAGCACGGTGTTATGATTGAGCGGTGACAAATCGAGCCAGATTGCCACCGGAAAATCTTTTAATACAGTTATCCCTTGACTATTTGATTAATGATGAACAACCAACAAAATGGGGCTTTAAAAACCCAAAGTCAAGCAAATCTGCCAGTTTTTGCCCAACCGGCTTTTATCCCCTCCCCGACGCAAGAAGAAGAGGAACTGAACCTGCGTCAAGTCCTTTCTGTCATCAAGCATCGCTGGTGGGTAATCGCTGGCATCACCCTAGGGGTGACGGGTGCGATTGCTGCTTATACTTTCTTAAAAACCCCTATCTATCAAGGTAAATTCCTGCTGCTCATCGGTCAACCCATCGAGGAAAATAAAAGTTCTTCCAGACTGGCAGCCCAAGATATCCTACCTCAGTTAGGTGGTGAAGACATCGATTATGATACCCAAATCGCCGTTTTAACCAGTCCTCAACTTCTTAACCCCATCCTTAGTAAAATAACCCCTAAGTATCCCGACTTTACCTACAGTGATTTAATTAGTAAAACTGGCAAATCTGATCTCGAAATTAGTCAATTAAAAGAGACGAAAGTTTTAGAAATTTCCTATCGAGATGCGGAACCGGAAAAAATCAAGCTGGTTTTAGATAATTTAGCCCGTCATTACCTAAAATATAGTTCTCAGGAACGCAAGACCGAAATTAATCAAGGTTTGGATTTTGTTAACGCTCAATTGCCGGTGCTGCGGGAACGAGTTAATTCTCTACAAAAACAAATGCAGCAATTCCGGCAGCAATACAATTTCCTGGATCCCGATAAAGAGGCGACTCGTTTATCACAACAGTTAACCACTACTGAACAAGATTATCGGGCAGCCCAAGTTGCCCTTAACGAAATTAACTCTCGCTATCAAGCTTTACAGCAACAGGTGGGATTGGCCCCTAATCAAGCAATTATCGCTACTTATCTCAGTGAATCTCCCGGTTATCAAGATTTGCTCAAGCAGCTGCAGGAAGTAGAAGTGGAATTGGCCAAACAATCGGCAGTTTTCGCGAAAGATAGCCCGATAATCGCCACCCTAGAGGAAAAACGCGCTAATTTGCTGCCCCTACTGCAAAACGAGGCCCAGAGAACCCTAGGGGAAAAACTGCCCCAGACAGTGGGTAATTCCCCGGCTTTGGTATCTCAGAGTGCTTTGCGAGTAGAATTAACCCAACAATTGGTGGAAGCCGCTAACAGTCGCCAAACCCTAGAAATTAAGGTAGAATCCCTTGCCCAAGCCCTCGAACAACAGAAAGCCTCGGTCAAAAATCTTGCGGTTTTAGCCCGTCGCTATACGGATTTGCAGCGAGAGTTGGAAATCGCCACCACCAGCCTTAACCGTTTTCTGGATCAACAGCAAAAATTACAGCTACAGGTGGCACAACAAGTGGTGCCTTGGCAACTAATTTCCCCACCAGAGGTAGGGGAGGACTTCGTTTCTCCTAAACCTGTGCGAAATCTGGCTTTAGGGCTTATCGGTGGCCTTTTATTAGGACTGGGGGTGGCCTTTTTAGCCGAAAGATTAGACCCCGTTCATCATAGTGCAGATGAACTAAAAGAAGATACTAAACTACCCCTTTTAGGCGCAATTCCCTGGCAAAAAGACATCGGTAAGATCGAAAAAGTGATCACCGCCGCCCTACCCCAGTTAACAGTTGGCGATCGCAAAATTACTATCCCTAATACTAGCCCGAAATCAGCCAACGAAAACCCCTACTACTATAATTTCTCCCCCTTCTCGGAAGCTTTCCACACTCTTAACACCAATATTCGCCTCCTCGGTTCCGATTCCCCCCTCAAGTCCCTCGTGATTAGTTCTGTATCACCGGGAGATGGTAAAACCACCATGGCAATAAATATCGCTAAGGCCGCCGCTGGTATGGGAAAAAGAGTCTTACTGGTGGATGCCGACCTGCGACGACCCCAAATTCACCTGCGACTTAATCTCGATAACGACCACGGACTTAGTAATGTCCTCGCCGAGGGTCTCGATTGGAACGAGGCAATTCAATCCCTACCCCGCTACGAGAATTTATCGATTCTTACCGCCGGTTCAATTCCCCCAGATCCAACCCGCTTGCTTTCTTCCCAGAGAATGCAGGAGATGATCTCGCAATTACAGCAAGACGACGTTTTCGATCTAATTATCTACGATCTACCACCGATCACCGCTTTTGCCGATGCGAAAATTCTCGCCGCCATGGCCACTGGCCTAATTCTCGTCACCAAACTGGGCAAAACTGATCGCTTTGCGCTCAAAAATCTACTCGAAGATCTGAGATTATCCCACATTTCCGTGTTAGGTTTAGTGGCTAATAATGTTAGTCGGAAAGACCATAATTATGGTTACTATGGCCATTACTACGGGAAAAGATAATTAAATTCAAGATAGATTTTGGCTTCGATCCCCCCTTAATCCCCCCTTAATAAGGGGGGTGCCGATCCCCCCTTATTCCCCCCTTAATAAGGGGGGTGCCGATCCCCCCTTATTCCCCCCTTAATCCCCCCTTAATAAGGGGGGTGCCGATCCCCCCTTAATCCCCCCTTAATAAGGGGGGTGTCTGATGGTTTTTAACACCTAACTACTTAAATGCGGGTTTTAATCTGGTATCGCAATGATCTGCGGGTTCACGATCACGAGGCAATTCATCGAGCCATTCAAGAACAATTAGAGATAATTCCCTTTTATTGTTTTGATGAGCGTCAATTTGGTCTTACTTCCTACGGGTTCCCAAAAACTGGCAAGTTCCGAGCTAAATTTTTATTAGAAAGCGTAGCAGATTTGCGACAATCTCTGGAAAATTTAGGCGGTAATTTAATTATCCGACGGGGAAAACCAGAAGAACTTATCCCGCAATTAGTTCAAGAATTGCAGATAGCCAAGGTTTATTATCATCAAGAGGTAACAGCAGAGGAATTAGCGGTAGAAAAAGCGGTAAATCAGGCTTTATCTGGGTTTCCCGTGCAGATAAAAACTTTTTGGACAGCCACTTTATACCATCCTGATGATTTACCTTTTACCCTTAATCAACTGCCGGAATTATTTACTAATTTTCGTAAACAAGTAGAACGTCATTGGGAAATAAGAACAACTTATCCCACGCCGAAAAAGTTGACAAAATTACCTAAAATAGATTTTGGAAACCTTCCTAGTTTAAACGATTTAGGCTTAACAGAACTAATTCTAGACTGGCGAGGTGTTTTGTCGTTTCAAGGGGGTGAAATGGCAGGAAAATCACGGGTTAAGGAATATATTTGGGATAGTGATTCCTTAAAAACCTATAAAGAAACCCGCAATGAAATGTTAGGGACTAATTATTCCTCAAAATTCTCAGCTTGGTTAAGTTTTGGCTGTCTTTCCCCCCGTTATATCTATGAGGAAGTACAAAAATATGAGCAAACAAGAGTAAAAAATGACTCTACCTATTGGCTTATTTTTGAATTATTATGGCGAGATTTTTTCCGATTTATTTGCAGTAAACACGGTAATAAAATCTTCTATAAATCTGGTTTGCAAGAACTTTATTTACCTTGGCTAGAAGATTGGGAAAGATTTAATCTCTGGTGTGAGGGAAAAACCGGTTATCCTCTTGTAGATGCTAATATGAGAGAATTAGCCGCTACAGGATTTATGTCAAATCGTGGCCGGCAAAATGTCGCTAGTTTTCTGACCAAAAATCTCGGTATTGATTGGTCTATGGGAGCAGAATGGTTCGAGTCATTATTAGTTGATTACGATGTCTGTAGTAATTGGGGTAATTGGAATTACACTGCTGGTGTCGGCAATGATGCACGAGGATTTCGTTATTTTAATATCCCTAAACAGTCGAGAGATTATGATCCCAAAGGTGATTATTTACGTCACTGGTTGCCGGAATTAGCCCTAATAAAAGGCGATAAAATTCACGAACCTTACAAATTATCTCCAGAGGAACAAAAGCGTTATGGGGTGATTTTAGGGGTTAATTATCCTCGTGCCATTGTCGATTTTTTTCAATCGATCAAACACAACGAAAAAATTTATCTTCAGCATTTCAGTAATCAGTAATCAGTAAACAGTAATCAGTGAAAACACAGTAGGAAACTAGCATTTGATGAGGCTCACTTAATCCATACTGCACACTTAAAACTCAAATCTGATAACTGATAACTGATAACTGATAACTGATTAAGACATTTCTAACATTCTTTGAATCGGCAACAGTGCCTTAACTCTTAAATCTTCAGAAATAGTAATTTCTGGAGTTTTATCTCGCATACAGAGATACAATTTTTCGAGAGTGTTCAGTCTCATGTAGGGACACTCATTACAAGCACAGTTATTTAAAGCTGGTGCGGGTATAAATACTTTCTCTGGGGCGGATTTTTGCATCTGGTGAATAATCCCCGGTTCTGTGGCGACAATAAAGGTTTTTTCAGAACTTTTCAGAGAATAATTTAATAGTGCCGTCGTGGAACCAATATAATCGGCATGGCGTAAAACCGATGTTTCACACTCAGGATGGGCGATAATTTTTGCTTCTGGATGGGCAACTTTTAATTCTATTATCTTGCGTTCGGAAAAAGTTTCATGGACAATACAACTACCCTGCCAGAGAACTAAATCTCTACCAGTTTGCTGACTGACGTAACGGCCTAAATTGCGATCAGGAGCGAAGATAATCGGTTGATGGGCAGGGATTTGGTTAACTATTTTGACTGCGTTGGAACTGGTGCAGATAATATCACTCATGGCTTTAATTTCTGCACTGCAATTGATATAGGAAATCACGATATGATCGGGATATTGGGCTTTGAAACGAGCAAAATCTTGAGGATGACAACTATCAGCTAAAGAACATCCCGCATCTAAATCCGGCAGCAATACCAACTTATCTGGGTTTAAGATTTTAGCTGTTTCTGCCATGAAGTGAACCCCCGCAAATACGATCACATCTGCTGGCGTTCGGGCAGCCTGTTGGGATAAACCGAGAGAATCACCAATATAATCAGCTATATCCTGTATGTCAGAATTTTGATAGTAGTGAGCCAGAATAACGGCGTTTAATTCCCGTTTAAGCTCTTTAATTGCTGTAAATAGGTCATCAGGTAAGCTCGAACGATTTGCGGGTTGAACAGTTGTGAACACGGCGGCATTTATGGTTGTTTTTACCAAATACTAAACAGTCCTCTATATCATAGCAAATTTTTCTGAAGAGAGACCCCAAACAAAAAAAGCTTGATGGAACAGCGATCAAACGACTGACAACCAAACCCCGATAATACCATTTTTCAAAAAGTAGGACTTACTTTTTGGAAAATGGTATCGGAGTTTATTGCTTTTGCACTGTCCCCCCTATCCTATCGAGAGATTCTTGGTCAAGGGTAAACCCTATTTTAGGGGTAATCACAATATCAGCTAAGAAAATTTCAGGCTTATTCCTATCAAATTTCTGGGGACACTTCGGCCGAACAAGATAAAATCAAGAAATCTTGGCAGGGTTCCGATTTGGTGCGCTCTCACTTGTATGCTCACGCTCTTTGCACTATTTGCCTGAATAAACCCGCTAAAACTGAGATTATCGCTAAAATCAAAGACTGTTGGTTAAATTCTGGAATTCACACCTATTTTACTTGAGTAGTTATTGGTCAACCTGGTCCGACGAGCAACACAAAAATCTGTCGGCAAACTTTAAGCAAATTCGATTTTACTTACCGTTTGTGGCTTAGTAAGGTTGAGAATTATTGCGCTAATTTTAGAAGTAATAGAATGGGAGCAATCAGGGGAAGTAATTGACGTTATAATTAGCCATAGTTTTCCGTCAAAATTCGATTTTGTCTCTTAAAACCCTGATTAATCGGTTTTTAGAGCTAATTTTGACTCTTG
>NZ_JADBTB010000028.1:0-9465 GCF_020246405.1 Microcystis sp. M083S1 | reverse complement strand
CGATTCTCAAGGTCGTGTAATCGGTACTTGGGCCGATGTGCTGAACCGCGCTGGTATCGGTATGGAAGTAATGCACGAGCGTAATGCTCACAACTTCCCCTTAGACTTGGCTAGTGGTGAACAGGCTCCCGTAGCTCTGACTGCTCCTGCTATCAATGGTTAAGTTCTAGTCTGAACGAAAAGGCACTCCTGCGAGGGGGTGCTTTTTTGTTGAGAAGGGAAGGATAACCCCAAACCCGACAATCACCTTTGAGTTGTTGAGATTCTCCGATCGCCAAGTGGGCGAAGACGACTTTGGCAAGCCTTGGCTTTTCCCTCCCGCTGAATCTTGTTAGTAGCTCGAATCCTTAACCGGAAAGACATAGACGGTTCGAGGAGAAGATAGCGCAGTCAAGCTTGACCGATAAACTCCCGGTCGCCAGACAAGCAACGAATTTTTAAGATCGCCTCAATAGACCTCTCCATAATATTATCTCAAGACCAAAAGTCTTTCTAGTCAAGGAATATACCCGAATAAAAATTATTTTAATTGCCTCATATTTTTTCAGTAAAATTGAATTAGCAACGACAGATATACATTTCAGCTATCGAACTGCTTAATTAGTACATAAGCTAAAAGCAAGCTGTGACTGGGTTATAATTTTTGGAGATGTCTAATGAACTGCATAAGCTCATCACTATTGGAGTTTCCCTTTTTCTTGAGCAGCCACCACCAGATGAGAATGGCAACCCCTTCATGGACTATGCCTAGAGTCAGAATATTGTAACAATGGTCGCCAAACTCCCAGGTAGTTCAGTCAAGACTCAACCCCCAAGGTTGGGGGAGCCTCATCCAAATCACAACAATTTTAGCAATTTCGGAGTAATCTAGCTCAAATACTCGAAAAAAGCGTTGTAATCTTTTGTAGTTAGACTCTTTCAGAGCTTTACCTCCAAATCCAACTGCTAACTCTCTCAGATTGACGGTTTTGACTTTGATTAAGGCTAGTAGGAATAGTGCCAGAAACGAAATTCTGGCACCATGCCATCCGAGATAGGGTTGAAGGGCTTGGTTTAAGGCACTATACTGGTTCATAGGGTTTTGGAGATTGGTTCTATTCCCGACCTTGAGGAGACGCTAACAATTCCAATCTGGAGACAATCAGGGGGGTTAGTAATCCATTTCCGAAGGACAGGTGGGGATTCTGGGCCATTTAATTCATCAGCCACAGCTTGAGGGATGATCACAAGCTCATACAGTTCTTGTAGGATATTAACTTGGTCAATCAAGATCAGGCAGCAAATTGGGTAAGTATCAGAGAAAACTATCATTTTGCTCTGAGTTCTTGGAACTTTTCCCACAATTAAATTTATGAGAAAAAAGAGAAAGAAATACCTTGAAGATTAGATAAATTATGGTAAATCCTCTGCATCTCATATTTGTAAAAATATCATCTGGACAAGACACCATTAAGATAGGCACAATGTAAAGATAGAATAGAAGAAACGTTCTCATTATGAACAATAAATTATCTCAGCTTTATGAAACTGATTTTAATTTGTGGCTTGAGCAAACCGTAAATCACTTAAAAAAGGGCAATTTACAGGCCCTTGATTTAGATAACTTAATCGAAGAAATATCCGATATGGGACGTAATAATAAACGGGAGATATTCGTCCGGTTAAAAGTTCTCTTGATGCACTTACTTAAATGGCAATATCAACCAGAAAAACGGACTAATAGCTGGATAAATACCATTGATGAACAAAGAGAACAATTAGAGCTTATTTTCAGGGATAGTCCTAGCTTAAAACCCTATTTAGCCGATATTTTCGCAGAATGTTATCAAAAGGCAGTGCGAGGGACGGTAAATGAAACTAATTTACCAAAAGAAACTTTTCCAGTTGATTGTCCTTTTAGCCAAGAACAGGTTTTAAATTGTGATTATTTTCCTGAAAATAGCTTTTGAACAATGGATATAGCAGTTTTAGGAGAAAATCGCCCTGCTGTCAAGACTGATTTTGTTCTTGCCAAATAGTTAAGGCCATTTGATGAACAAATCGCCAAGGTAGATGATGCTGACGGGCAATAGCGGCACAATCTTCGTATTCTGGTTGTACGGTAATCGGTTGATTACTTGACTCTTTGTAGGCAACTTTTAGCCGAATTTGTCCATAGACAGTATCGATCGATTGTATTTCTCTTTTTAAGATTAATCGCTCTTGAATTGTCCTTCTAATGCCTAAAGTTGTGGTTTCCTGAAAGATCATATTTTCACAAATAGCAATTTTATCCAAGGCACAAATTACTGTCAAAAGTATTCCCAAACGGGATTTTTTCATAGTAATTGCTTGACTAAATACATCCAAAGCACCCACTTGTAATAAAGCCTCGCTTAAGTAGGCGATCGCTTGCGGATTTAAGTCATCAATTTGAGTTTCTAAAACTGCCACAGTTTCGCTTTCATCTAGCTTTTCTGGTGTTTTTTTCCCTAACCAAAGCCGGACAAGATTGGGAATCGGTAAATCTTTTGTACCTGCCCCTAAACCGACCTTTTCTAACTGCATTTTCGGCGGTTTACCGAAACTTTTAGCTAAAGTTGTCACAATAGCTGCCCCCGTGGGTGTTACTAACTCCGCTTCGATGCCATTACTATAAATTGGTACTTGTCGCTGACTAAACAATTGTACTACTGCTGGCACAGGAACCGGTAAACGACCATGGGCGGCCTGAACTGTACCGCCGCCGGTGGGTAGAGAAGAACAGTATAATTCACTCACCGATAGCCAATCCAAACCCAAACAAGTCCCCACGATATCAATAATGGCATCGGTTGCCCCGACTTCGTGAAAATGCACCTTTTCCGGCGCGATCCCGTGAACGGCTCCTTCTGCGATCGCAAGTTTTTGAAAAACCGCTAAACTCCATTCTTGGACTTTCTGGGGTAAATTTGCCTGTTTAATTAAATTTTCAATCTCCGGTAAATGGCGAGCGGGGGTATGATGGTGATGGTGGTGATGATCAGCGGACTTCTCGGCAGTGACATCGACGTTAATCTTAGTGGCAATTTGACCGCGACGATGCACTTTTTCGGCCCTTAACTGATATTCATCCTCGATTCCTAAAGTTTTTAGTTGTGCAATCAGGTATTCTAAGGGGACTCCTAAATCTACTAACGCCCCTAAACACATATCCCCGGCGATTCCCGTGGGACAATCCCAATAGGCGACGATTTTGCTATCATGGCTACTATTTACTCTCTCCATCCCGAAAATCCCCAACAACGTTCTATCCAAGAAATCTGTCATGCCCTGAAAAACGGGGCAATTATGCTTTATCCTACCGATACCGTCTATGCGATCGGTTGCGATCTCAATGTGAAATCCGCCGTCGAACGAGTTCGCCAAATCAAGCAACTATCTAATGATAAACCCTTGACGTTTCTCTGTTCTTCTTTGTCGAATATTTCCGAGTACGCAGTGGTCAGCGATTATGCTTATAAGATTATGCGACGAGTTATACCCGGTCCCTACACTTTTCTCTTACCGGCGACTAAATTAGTGCCGAAAGTGGTGATGAATCCGAAGCGGAAAACCACCGGTATCCGGGTTCCCGATCACGTTATCTGTCGCACTATTCTCGAAACCCTAGAAAATCCCATTATCTCTAGTTCTGCCCATCTTCCCGATCAGGAGGGAGATTTTCCCACCAAGGGATTAGAATCCGCTAGGTTATTCGATGCCCTCGATCATATCGTTGATTTAATTATCGAAGATGGTTCGGCTCCCGGTTCGGAAGTGTCAACCATTGTTGATTTTACCTGCGATCAACCGGATATCGTGCGTCAAGGTTTGGGTTGGCCGGAATTACAACAATGGTTATAACAGTGATTTTAGCCGTCAGCCGTCGGTTTTTTGCTCCCCACACCCCACACCCCACAACTTCCCACTTGCCACTGATAACTGATAACTGTATCGGTTATTGCGACTTTTTATTTCCTGAAAACCGTCTTGTGGAAGCCAAGTTAGTTGCTTAAGATAGAGATAATCGCAGTCAGAGAAAACCTCTCAAGGAAATTATTACTATGGCTTTCACTCTTTATTCTCCCTTCCTGGAAATTAATTCTGTCCAACGTCAAATCGATCAACTTTTTCAAGAAGTATTACCGACAACTTCATTGGTATCTCGTCCCCCGGTGGAAATCTCTGTTAATGAGGATTCCGTGGAATTAAAAATCGAATTACCCGGTGTGGATATTAAAGATATCGATGTGGAGGTTAGCAAACAAATGGTGGCTATTAATGGGCAACGTCAACGCCCTGCCGAAGTGGAAAACAGCGAATTTTATTATGGTAAATTTAGTCGCTTGATTACCCTGCCAGTAGAGGTGCAAAATAGCCAAGTTACCGCTAACTATCAAGACGGTATTCTTTATCTCACCCTCCCGAAAGCGGCGGCAGAAAAAAATAAAGTGGTTAAAGTTAATCTTGGTTAGATGAGAAAAAGACTGGAGAATTTCTCCAGTCTTTAGTTTTATTTGTGGTCGCTAACTGTTAATTGGATTCTTTGCCATTTAGGTTGACGGGACGGGGTTGAATAACACCAAAACCGCCGTGATTGCGTTGATAGATAACGTTGATTTCGTTAGTGTCTTTGTTGCAGAACATAAAGAAATCGTGATCGACTAATTGCAATTGTGTTAGTGCTTCCTCAATAGTCATCGGTGGCATGGCAAAGTATTTCATCCGCACTACTTCCGCAGGTAATTCGGGAGTGCGATCACCGATTAGGCTACCCTCTAAGGGTTTCTCTTGCACCACCTCGCTAGTTTTAACGGTGGCGTTGGTGCGATGATCCACCAATCTTTCTTTATACTTGCGGAGTTGACGAGCGATTTTATCAGAAACTAAATCAATACTCGCGTATAAATTTTCGCTTCCTTCTTGAGCGCGAATCACTGTTCCATTAGCATAAACCGTTACTTCCGCTTTGTGGCGATCAGGAATGCGTGCATTCTTTTCCACGGAGAGGTGAACATCCACTTTTGTGGTCATGCCGTTAAAATGTTTCACCGCTTTCTCCAGCTTTTGTTCCACATAATCATGAATAGCTTCGGTGACAGCGATATTATTGCCCTGAATCAATAGCTTCATACTCACTACTCCATCTAAAAATTTTGCTATAGACCGTCCACATCAACTATTTTTAAGGGATGTTGATGCTAGGAATTTAATCCTCAAAAATCTGCTCGATCGCGCTGTTGTTAGAGGTCACAGTCTAGATATTGTCGGTGTTCTCTTTCTCTTTTTTTTGTCGGATCGCGCGGAAAATTCATCGGGTCGAGCGCCTATTTGCAACTGGATTTATCTACCTCTATTCTAACAAGTTTCTGCAAAGCTTCTCTTAACAGAAGTGCGAAGTTCTGTTAACTTTTATTTAAAGAAACCGATTTTGGCCGCCAGCTAGGAAATCCGGTGATTGTTTCTCCTGTGCGACGGTTAACATCCGAATAGATGGGATATCCTTAGATTAGCACTTAGTATTCTCCCCGACATATATATCTTCCCTTCTTTTAATCTTCCTTTGCGCTCTTTTACATTTCTTAAATATTTTGACAAATCTCGCAATGAATGCTCAAAAAATACCTCGTCTCTGCGGGCTGAAAATTCAGGCAATCACTCCCTATTCTCTGGCCTGGGCGCAACAGCGCTCGCTGGTGGCGGCGAGAATTGCCGATCCCGACTTACCCGATGTGCTGCTGCTGCTGGAACATCCCCCCGTTTACACCCTCGGTACCGGTTCAGATATTAAGTTTATTAAATTTAATCTTGACAAAACCGACAAAGAAGTGTATAGAATCGAGCGAGGAGGGGAAGTCACCTATCACTGTCCGGGGCAGTTAGTGGGCTATCCGATCCTCAATTTGCGCTATTATCAGCAGGATTTACACTGGTATTTGCGACAATTAGAAGAAGTCATCCTGCAAACTATCGCTATTTATGGATTGTCGGGGGCAAGAATCGCGGGCCTGACAGGGGTATGGGTAGAAGGGTATAAAATAGCGGCGATCGGTATTAAAGTTAGTCGTTGGATTACCTATCATGGTTTTGCCCTCAATGTTTGTCCGGATTTAAGCGGGTTTGCCGAGATTATTCCCTGTGGGATTGCTAATAAACCCGTGGGCAGTTTAGAGCAGTTTCTGCCTAATATTAGTCTTATGCAAGTACAGCAAGATTTATCGAGGGTTTTCGCCTCAGTTTTCGGTGTGGAATTATTTTCTCTTGACAAGGATTAATATGAGCGATCGCAAAGACCCAGAAAAACTCCCCGTGGAAAATAGGGCCGATAACCCCGAAAATAACGGTAAAACCAGTTTATCGGCCCCCGATGCTTCCGAATACGTCTCCTCTTTATCTTCGCGTAATCCTGTGCGTCAGCGCATCCTAGTATTAAAAGATCTTCGGCCGGGTAACGCGGGGTTACTACTGGCCCCCCTGATGCTGATGACCATCGGCCTCGTCTTTAGCTGGGACTGGTTAGGCTTTTCTGGGGCGATAGTAGCGATATTGATATCCTTACAGGTGATTTTGCCCTCTATTCGCCAGTGGATCGCCCATTATCTCACCCCCTCTGAACGTCAGACGGTTTTCGCTTTTATGGTTTTTATAGCTGCTCTGGCCGGATTAGGGAAATATTTAGGAGTTTACGAGCGCATATTGCGATGGTTAGAGAGTTTTAAATACGATGAGTTCGGTTCTTGGGCCGAGTGGGTGGGGGCCTTGGGACAGATTATGATCGCCGTGTTAGCTGTCTATGTGGCCTGGGAACAGTACGTTATTTCTAAGGATTTAACCATACAACAAAATCGCATTACCCAACAACAGACGATCGATTCCTATTTTCAAGGGATTTCCGATTTAGCCTTGGATGAGGAGGGATTTTTAGAAGATTGGCCCCAGGAAAGAGCGATCGCAGAAGGTCGCACCGCTTCCATCCTCAGCAGTGTCGATGCCTCTGGAAAAGCGAAAATACTGCGTTTTTTGAGTCAATCGCGGCTATTATCACCGATTAAACGTGATCGTTATCTAGGCCGACCGATTCTAGACGGGGAAGGGGGTTACGCGGAGGATCGAGAGTTCGGTACAAGAGTAGTACAATTGGGAGTAATGTTAGCCGGGGCCGACATTTCCGGGCAGGATCTGCGCTGGACGGATTTAAGCGAAGCGAATATGGTGCGGGCCGATTTAAGTTATAGCGATTTGGTAAAAGCAAATGTATCGCGGACAATTCTCTACGAAGCTAATTTAAGAGGGGCAGATATCAAAGGAATGCGTTTATTTTATGGTTCCCTAGAAAATGCTACCCCCCGCAGTCGCAGCGTTCCCCCCAATTATGACAGCGGAGAACACACGGGAGCAGTGGTAGAAAATGTCAATTTTACCGGGGTGAAAAACATGAGCGAGGAACAACGTCACTATTGTTGTCGTTGGTGTGGGGAAAAGTCCCGCGCAACCATTCCGGGGGGATGTGCTGATATTGGCAATCTTTTGGGACGATAATTAGGGTTTGCTGAATAAATCTAAAAACCTTGTTGGATAATATCTTTAGGCTTTTTTGAAATCAAAAAGTTCCGGGCCCGGGAGTGATCGGGGAGAAAATTTAGGCACTTTTTCCCTGAAAATTAGATAATTGGCCACCTCAAAACCAGTAAAACCCCACACCCCACACCCCACACCCTGCCCCCACGAAAAAGTTTTTCAGCAAACCCTAATTAGAAGATATCCTCATCGGCAAGGGCAGTGCTATAATCAGTGGTATTCATGGCCAATAATTCCCACAAATTTATGAATCAAAAAGTCGTTATTCTTGCCACTGCTTCTGCTAGTTTATTAGCCCTATTAGTTACCACGAACTCCGTACAAGCTGCCCCAGAGTCCTTTCATCCTAGTTTCAATACCAAGAACTTAGGTGATATGATTATCGCCAAGACAACCGGGGAAGAAAATCCGATTTTACGTCATCTTAATTGTAGTTGTGCCACCTGCACCCAATCCCTTAACTCCTCACTCAATTGATAATTTTCCGCCCCAACGATCCTGGGGAATAAAAGTCCGCTCTAGATTAATTTTTGCCACGGGTTCCGTGAGGGTAAATTCTCCCGATTCGATCAGTGCTTTTAATTCTAAAGCGGCTTCCCGGGACAGGGAAATACTGGCCAAAGGAGCCACCCTAACACTTTTTCCCTCGATCATAATCCGACCGCTTTTTAGTTTAGCGTAGGTGATTAAACCAAAGGTAGGACGGACTCGCCGGGGAATGGAAAAATCCACCACTGGAGCGACAATTTCCTCATCTTTTACCGCACAATGTCGAACAATTTCCTCGTTTAAAATTGGAATCGGTACTGCTACCCCTAACATTAAAGAAGCCCCATAATTTTTGAAATAACAACCCCGCACCCAGCGAGCATTCATTTGTTTAGCATCCCCAATTAAGGCT
The DNA here is from genome assembly GCF_020246405.1 of Microcystis sp. M083S1. Classification (NCBI taxonomy): domain Bacteria; kingdom Bacillati; phylum Cyanobacteriota; class Cyanophyceae; order Chroococcales; family Microcystaceae; genus Microcystis; species Microcystis sp. M083S1. The sequence continues at coordinate 986 of NZ_JADBTB010000028.1, read as the reverse complement.
AAGGTGGAAGCGGGACCAATAGGAGTTCGATTTTGTAGGCGTTTTTGCAGGGGAAAATGTTGGGTTCCTTCCCAGGCAATATAACCGATTCCTCCTCCCAAAAAAATGCGCGTACCGATGCCTATAGCCTCTAAATCTGGGTCATTTAACAGGGGAGAAATTGCCCCGGGGTTAGAATAAACTGCATTACCTAATCGCGGCTGTAGTGGTCCTAAATAAGTATATAAAGTCCGCTCTCCCCCATTGACTCCGACGATGAAATTCTGGTAGAGATTGCGAGGATTAAAAAGATAAAATTGATTAATAGTCTCCTTAGAAATAATCGTTTCAAAAGAAGTGCGAGGATAACAATCGGTGGTCTGGCCGACAGCACGCAATTGAATCGATTTTCCAGCGATTAAATCCTCAATAATATGTCCGCCGCCCCTTTCGGGATTTTCTCCCTCTAAATTCTCATTTTTGGCTGCTAAATCACTAATAGCACTGGCTCCTAAGTATAAATCCACCGCCCCAAAACCAGCATAAGCAGGAATCCCATCTAACCAACATTGACGAATTTTTATCGGCGGATCCGTCTGACCTAAATTAATAATTGCCCCCGAAGATTCCATCGGTTCAAAAGTTCCCGTACAAACCACATCTACTTGGGAAAAAACCTCCTTAATTCCCATCTCGTTCACGCGGCTTTTTAATTCCTCTACTGTCCAGACTACAGCCGTTTTTTTAGCAATTTTGTCGTTGATTTCAGCGATTGTTCTCATAATAAAAATTGAACCGATGGGGGGTTAGGGAGCTTTTTGCTGTGGTCAGTAAACAGTTATCAGATTTGAGTTTTCAGTGAGTGGTAAGTAGGTAGGCTTTAAAAATTATCAGACACCCCCCTTATCAAGGGTAGGGTTGATTCATGAATCAACCCTACCTTATCAAGGGAGGCAGGGGGGATCGAACCTAAAATCCATTTTTAATTTAATTATAACCAGCTACTT
>NZ_JADBTB010000027.1:0-53011 GCF_020246405.1 Microcystis sp. M083S1 | reverse complement strand
TTTGACCTCAAAAAGTGCCGACCATTGGAGGGATCGGGGGTAAAATTCAGGTACTTTTTCCCTGAAAATTAGGTAACTGACTACCTCAAAATCGGTAAAACCCTACACCCCACACCCCACACCCCACACCCTGCCCCCACCAACAAACTTTTTGCCGCAAACCCTATATATATAGATGACTGGGAAACCGGTGTCTTTTCAGCGATCGCCGAACAATTAACGGGTTTTGCGTCTTCGGATGACATTATTAGAATAACGAGAAGGTTTTGGCCGGGGTTCTTTTCCCCCTCCCAATTCGCGACTAACTTGCTGAAAAATATCCCGTCGCAGCACGGGATATTCCCCTATCCACTGGTCGAGTTGGGGAAGATGGACATCAGAAAGCTGATTTATATCCCCTAAATCGGGGTCCTGAGACATTAACAAAGCTTCGGCCACCATCCCGGGACGGATCGATTTATGAATGCGTTTGAGGGGAGCGCGAACGATCGCCGAAAACCCCGTTTGATCACCGATTTCTAGATTAATACAGCGTTGGCGATTTTCGATAATCTCTAATTCCCCGCGTTTATTGACCCTTTCTTCTTCCCCGATTAATTCCTCGGTGACAAAAGCATCGAAAACGCGACCGCGCCAAAACCCCCCGTAGGGAAGACGACGATAAGTATTATTGCGAACACTGGCCCAGTAAACCGGACCCCAGAGCCAATATAAACCGGCGATAATGTCGAAAATCAGTTTAATCGTTAAACCACCGGGGCCGAATAAATTACCGATTAACCAAGCTGCGGTGAGAGCGATGATAGAAATGAATAAACGGCGCAGAAAATCAGACCATTTACCCCAATAGTGAGCGTACTGGGGGCCGGTGGCGATAATAGGGACAATTTGCTCGATCGATTGACGGGTAAGGGGAACCAACATTATCAGTTATCGGTTATTCGTGAACGGGTAGGCTCTAGAAGAGGACGTTTACCTTTCATTTAGGTGCGCTATATCAGTTATGACAGCATTTCTCATAACTAGATGAAGTGTAACCTAATTTGGTATCGACGACCGACTTCCCAAAAGGAAAACTTTGTACCTCACCACTAAGATAAATGCTATAGTTTTGGGTAATTGTCTATCTGTTGGTCGCCATTCATACCATCGCTAAAAGCGCAGGACTTCTGGCGAAATTTCAGTTAAAAATTAAATCCCGCAAGAAGTCCAATGAAACAATCTATAATAAAATCAATGCTGTTTTGTTCCCAAAGACTGCCACCATGACTTCTTCCCCGGTTAAATCCTTAAATTCTCAGGCTGTAACCACGCAACATTTACCCCCGTTAGAAAATGGGGATCGCTTAATTCGTCCCGAATTCGAGCGCCGTTATCAAGCTATGCCAGGATTAAAAAAAGCCGAACTTATCGAAGGAGTTGTGTATATGGCATCCCCATTAAGGTTTAAATTTCATGCTGAACCCCACGGACGTTTAATCACTTGGTTGGGAGTTTATCAAGCTGCTACCCCCCAAATACAAATGGGTATTGAGCCAACAGTTCGCTTGGATATAGACAACGAACTACAGCCGGATGGGGTGTTATTAATTAGTCAAGAAAGCGGGGGAAAATCAACCCTAAGTGTAGAGGGATACCTAGAAGGATCGCCGGAATTAGTGGTAGAAATTGCCGCTAGTAGTGCCGCCATAGATTTAGGGGATAAAAAACGTGCTTATCGACGCAGTGGTATTCAAGAATACCTTGTTTGGCAAGTATTTGACCAAAAAATTGATTGGTTTAATTTAGAAAATGGCGATTATATTTCTTTGTTACCCAACCAACAAGGGGTGATTTGCTCTCTAGTATTTCCGGGTTTGTGGTTAGATATTTCAGCCATGCTCAACGGCAATATGTCACGGGTGTTAGACATCTTAAAAGCTGGAATTAACTCGGTAGAACATCAAGAATTTATCCAAAAGTTAACTGCAGCGCAGTCGGGGGAAGCTAAATGAAACCTCCAGCTATTCTCATTTTAGGAGAAACCAGTATCACCGTTGCTCGTCAAGTGCAAATGGCCTTACCTGAAGCAATAATTTATGGGTTAATAAATCGTACCCATTCGGCTGATTTTACCTATACTAATTTTGGCGAAACGGTGCGAGAATTTTTCCAGACGGGAACGCCAATTATTGGCATTTGTGCGGCGGGTATTTTAATTCGCACTTTAGCACCTTTATTAACTAATAAATGGCAAGAACCGCCTGTATTAGCAATCGCAGAAGATGGCAGCGCCGTAGTGCCTTTGTTGGGGGGTTTACAAGGGGTTAATGATCTCGCTCGTCAAATTGCCTCGGTTTTGCAAATTTCCCCCGCAATTACCACCACTGGTGATATTAGATTTAAAACGACCTTATTATCGCCACCACCCGGTTATCAGTTAGTTAATCCCGATGATGCTAAGAAGTTTCTGTCCGATTTATTAGCCGGTGAAAAAGTAAAATTAATCGGTAAAGCGGACTGGTTAAAAAATAGTAATTTACCAATTTCATCAGCTGCAAAACTGAGCATTGAGATTACCGATAAAAATAACTTAAACTTGGCAAAACCTAGCAGTGACTGTTTAGTTTATCTGTGGGATGAAAGCCAGCAAATTAAGGAAAAATCCAGTTTACCTCTGGGGGATTTTGCCAACGAAAGTCAAGGTAAATTAGCCATAGTCGGAACTGGACCGGGGGCGCTAAATTGGATGTCGCCAGAAGTTCGAGAAGTGTTGGAAAAAGCCACGGATTGGCTGGGTTATAAAACTTATTTGGATTTGGTAGAATCCCTGCGAACACCAGAAATTGTCCGCCATGAATCGGATAATCGGGTGGAACTCGATCGCGCGGAAATGGCCTTAGATTTAGCGGCTAAGGGGCGATCGGTTGTCTTAGTTTCTTCCGGAGATCCTGGAATTTATGCCATGGCCGCGGCCGTGTTTGAGGTATTAGAAAAAAAAGCAAAACCGGCATGGGATGCGATCGCCATTCAGGTCTGTCCGGGGATTTCGGCCATGCAGGCGGCGGCTGCGAGGGTTGGCGCACCTTTAGGCCATGATTTTTGTGCGATTTCCCTATCGGATATTCTCAAATCTTGGCAGGTGATTTCTCAGCGTATTGAGTTAGCAGCCCGGGCAGATTTAGCGATCGCATTTTATAATCCTGTGTCTCAAGAGCGCACTTGGCAATTAGAGAAGGCAAAAGAGATTTTATTACAATGGCGATCGCCGCAAACTCCCGTGGTATTAGCGCGTAATTTAGGACGAAAAGGGGAAACAGTGACGGTGAAATTCCTAGAGGATATGACTATTAACGATGCGGATATGCGAACCATAATTTTGATCGGATCGAGCAAAACTCGCCTGATTGAGCAGGGTAAAACCAAGCAGTGGGTTTATACTCCACGTCACTATTAGGTAGTCGTGCAAAATTAATTTCTTGGTTGGAATAGGCAATCGGCAAGAGATATTTACAGATATCTCGTTGCAAGGATTTCCCTTGTAACGCGGGGAAGGAAGGAAGATCCTCACTTTTCCCATTGCAAGATGGAACCTTGGCACGAGACAAGAGAATCCGGCAATTAATTCTCCTGTTGAGGGGGAGTCTGCCGAGAAGCGTCCCATCGAAAGGACTTAGTGTATAGTAAAAACTTTCAGGGTGTTTTACTTGACTACTGAAATGGACTTGCTATCAAAACAATAAAAGCTTAACTTTCCTTGCGCGATGCTAAATAACAAACTACAACTTCTCTTAACCAGGGTAGGCCCATGGGCCGTTGCTGGTCTGCTCGGCGGTTTGATCGGTTCTCTGGCCGCGGTACTGCTGACTGAGGCAATTAAGCAAACCCTCAGAATTGCCTCTAACCTAGGCAACGTCTGGCTACTGCTGCTGCCTCTGGTGGGCGTTACCTTAGCAGTGCTAGTCCTGTTTGGACTGGGTAGGGGCCAACCTGTGCAGACCTTAGCTCCCCGCGGGGCGACTGCCTCTGGCCGCTGGGGTTCTCTCATGGACTGGTACTCCTTCCCCCATGACATTGCTCGCGCCGATCTGACCGGTGACGTGGTGAACGCATCCGGTGCCGAAGAGCGCTTCCCCTGGAATCTAGCACCGTTGCGGGCCCTGGCCATTCTCTCCACTGTTGGACTGGGTGCGCCCATGGGAACAGAATCACCGGCGGCTCATATTGGCGTGGCGACGGGAACTTGGTTAGGCAGCATAAATCCAGCCCTGGGTCAACTGGTGCGGCCCCTGGCCATCGGTGGCGGTGCGGCAAGTGTTTCTGCCCTGATGGGAATCCCTCTGGTGGGCAGCTTTTTTATGTTTGAGTTGAGTCAGCGACGTCAGGTTCCGATCACCCCGGAGCGGGCAGCGGCGATGTTAGCCGGGGGACTGGTGGGATGGGGGGTCAACGCTGCCTTTAAGCTGCAACTGATCCGGCTGGTCGTGCCGCAGGTTGCCCCGACTGACTTCGGGGATGCGGTGGCTGCCACTTTGTTGATCGGAGCGATCGCTGGCACGATTACAGCCCTCACCGGTGAGGCGATCTACTGGGCCAGAGGCTTGCGGGACAGGCCTGGCACTCGTCTCCTCATTGGTGGCCTGATGATGCTATTCTTGGCGATCGTGATCGGACAGGTGGCGACTCCAGCAGCGGCTTTTGGACCAGGGGGAGCCGCTATCCTCTGGGCCGAAAACATTGAAACAACTCCTTACCACCTGTTGGCAGTGGCTCTGCTCCGGGCTGCGGCCACCACCGCTGCGGTTTTAGCCGGGGGCTGTGGCGGCGTGTTTGTCCCTTTTCTGGCGATCGGCGACCTGACTGGCCGGGTATTCGCCACCACCTTTGAAATTTCGGGGGATCTGGCGGGTGCGGCGGGGGCAGCGGCCGGTATTGCTGGCGGCTATCGCCTACCTTTGACCGCCATGGCGATGGTACTGGGGGTGGGTGGCCCGGGGGCAGCCCAGCTAACCTGCCTTGCTACAGTGGTAGTCGCTGCCCTTTCGGGATTGGTGGCCGCACGGGTAGCCAATCAAATCTCTAGTTCCCTGCGGGCAATGTTCCGCTAGAAGCCACCGTCAGGGGAATTACCGTGATATCCAGAGGGTGCAAGTTCTTTGCGCCCCTACTTTTGGGATTGCCGCCCAACGCAATCTACCAGATCAGCGATCGCATTAAATACGTTTTATTTACCTCAATAACTCTGTTGCTTCTTTTAAGACTTGAGTAATTTCAGGTTTGTGACAACTAATTACATCGTTTGGTAAATGCTTGTGATGGGGAAAAGTAGAAATATTGGGAAAGTGAGGGGTACTATCATAGCGAAAAACTAGGTTGTTTTTTTCATCTTGGAAATGGTAACGATAATCTAGGAATTCTAAGTAATTGTCTGTGATTACTATAGCTTCGTTTATTTCTAATAAATGGATCTGCTTGAAACGCAACCCAATTCTTAAATTAGCTCTTTGTGATGTCAGTACTTCTTCTTGATAAGGTTCTACATAAGCATTTTCACACTGCACAATTGCTTGCTCTACTTGATTGAGGTAATCAGATAAAAGTTTAAGCAGCATGGTTTAATCTTTGTTCTAATTCTTGACGCAAAGCAAGGTAATGACGATAATCGTTTGCCCATTCTATAAATATTATATCATCTGACAATATTCCCTGATTGTATTCGTTATAAAAATCTTCGGAATCCATTTTATGTTGGTTCTCATAGACGCTAAGTCGCTTGGCAACAGCAATCAAAGCATCTAAAGATGATGTATATTGAATGGTCTGTTTACGCATTTTTCTTTTACTCTAAAATAATGATATTTTGATTATAAACGATCACGCTCAAACAAAAACATAAATCGTAGGGTGCGAAGCGCGAAAGCGTAACGGACTAATTTAATGATAAAGTTGGTGCGTGGGGCGCAGATTGTTAATTTGAGTTTTTTAACAGAAGTTATCGCCACCTAAAGCACCCTACAAGATCAGCGATCACACTCAACTTAATATCAACAGACTTTCTGTTTCACTATCAAAAAATTCAACAATAATTAAAAAATAAACTCTTAAAATTTCGATAATCTTTGCAGTGGGACTATTGCCAATACGAAGATAGATAAATTTTGGTGGATGACCATATAATAGACTACGCTGATGAAAATCGGCATCTTTAGAGACAATTACAAAATCGTTGAATTTGGCAAATTCCCAGATAAGTGCATCATCAGTATTGATCAGTCCTAAAGTCTTAACGTGCTGAGAATCAGCATATAAATCAATTATTTTATCAATAATCCGATCTGACAAATTTTCATCTAATAACAGTTTCATAAGGAGGTGATAAATAATTTTTTCTCTCGATCAGCAGCAAAAGCCAAACAAGCTTTGATATCCTCGGAAGTTAATTCTGAAAAATCCTCAAGAATTTCTGCTTCTGTCATTCCTCCTGCTAAATATTCTAGAATATCGTACACAGTTATACGCATTCCTCGAATGCAGGGTTTTCCGCTGCGTTTTCCAGGTTCAATGGTAATAATGTTTTGGTAACTCATAATGCTTTAACTATTTTTACCTTCCCAATTATATCTTATTCGATGACAGAGATCGCACTCCACCGCACCGACAAGAACGATCACCCTTCAACTTCGTACCACTCTTAGGGTGTAAAGTGCGAAAGCGTAACGCACCAATTTAATAATAAATTTGGTGCGTCGGGTGCGGATTGTTAATTTTGGTTTTTGATCAGAATTAGTAGCCGCAAACACGCACCTTACCAGATTAGTAGATTAGATCGCGCTAATTTAAACCTCTCTCTTTAATTTCTTTAAGGGTTTTATTAACAGCATATTTTGCATTGATACTATTAATCAATTCAGTTGAATTATGTTTTTTGGCAACTCCCCAGAAAACAACAATCAAGTCAAAAGTTCCCTCACCATTACGACTCCAACCTAGATCATAATCTCCCTCTAGCACAGCAACAATATCTGCTCTAACTCTTTGACCATTAGAACCACCACGAACATCTGCTTCACGTTTAACTATTATTCCTAAATCCTGCAAAGATTTTACTAAAATTTCAGGATCAGTTATTTTAGTTGTTAAAACAGAAAAATGACCGCCGCCGCCTCTTTTGTTCTGAATATCCTGCTCTCTTTTGTTCTGACTATCTTGATCAGGATTTCTCAACTCTCTGAAATTATTACGCCCAAGAAGTTCTCGAAACATTTCTTTAATGTCAGAATCTAGATCCTTTCTAGCTAATATGGTTTCGATAATTGCTCCTATTTCTGAGTCAATTGGTATTCTACCTAATACTCTAACAAGTCCACCAATTTCCCGTTCACTATTAGCTAGTTGTTGAATAATGGGTAAAGTTTGCGGATTATCTCGCCAATGGGTTGCTAAAGCTTGAATTGCTTTCCATTCACCCTTGTTAGCTTGTTGTTGAATAATGGGTAAAGTTTGAGGATTATCTCGCCAATGGGTTGCTAAAGCTTGAATTGCTTCTGATTCACCCTTGTTAGCTTGTTGTTGAATAATGGGTAAAGTTTGAGGGTTATCTCGCCAATGGGTTGCTAAAGCTTCAATTGCTTTCCATTCACCCTGTCTAGCAACTTCCTGTAGATAAACTAACGCCTCAGAATGAATTTTAGCAATTCTAGATAATTGATTAACAGCTTCCCTTGCGCCACGCCAGTAATTTTGCTCAATTGCTATAGCTTGAAGAACACTCCATCCTGTCGGATCATCTTGCCAAATTGCTCCAATTTTAGCAACTGGTTTTTCCTTAAAATCAGTATCAGCATACCTATAAGACGATTTAGTTAATGATTGAAGACTATCTAACAATCGCTGACTTAGTTCAACATAAATAGACTGGTTTCGCAATTCTCCATAACAATCTGCTGCCAAAAAAAGATAAGTAAATTCCTGATCTTTTTCCTCTATATCAATGAGATAACTAATTAATTCTTCAGCAATTTCTTTAGGAAATTCTGCACTTAGCATCCCCATTAATAAACATAAAACTTCTTTCCAAACAGGATCTGAATAATGTTCTCCAAATACTTTGGTTTTCAAATCCTCAAGACTAATTCCGTCTGGTAATCCTCGGTTTTTAAATCTTTCATAAAACTCGCAAGCACAAAAGTATTCTAAAAAAGTTCGATGAACAAAAGCAAAAGCATTGCCACCTAAAGAACAAAGAATAAAATTACGATAGCGCAGTTGTTTGATGATTAAATCAGTCAGATCACTGGCATCTCGTTTGTTAATTCCTGTTTTTTCAAGATATTGAGTCAAAACATTTTCTAATTCTTCCTTATAGATTAAATTAGCAGCTAACCCTTTTTCTCCTGCTTGCATGGCACTTGCGACTAAACGCAGAATGTCCCTTTTATCTCTTAGATCAATATTGTAAAGATATTTTTTCAGTTCAGGATCAATTAATCCTTCCTTGGTTTCAAAATCCCATTGATGTAATAACACCTCTGACGCTTTTTCATAAAGTTTTGAGCGATCTCTTGGTAATTCTTGAGTTCGGTTCAGAATAGCCATCATCGTTAATAATAAAGGATTTCCTGCTAATTGCCGAATCGCTTTTGACTCCTTAATTGCCTTTTGTAAACGTTCTTGTTTTTGGGTTTTATCATCTCGATTTTCAAAAGCTAAATCATGCCAACGTTTGATAAAATCTTCAATCTGATCTTTATCTAAATCTTGGATCATAAAATGTTCAAAACCAGCATGATTTAATTCTTCTGCTTTATATCCTAACCAGCGAGAAGTTACTATAATCTGCACTTGAGGATATTGAATACTAAAACGTTTGATATCCGTGACAATTTCTTCTCTTAATTGAGGATTAAAAACTTCATCTAAGCCATCAAAAAGCACAACAACTTGACCCTTTTTAAGCTTATCATCTAAAGCAAGTTGATTGAGATGACAAATCAGATTACCTTGATGGAAAAATTCTAGAATATTCTGACACTTTTTTTCATTCTTATCTCTGGCATAAATACGCAATTCTATCAAAAGAGGAAGGGGAAGCAAAACACGATGACTGAGTTCTTTTTCAGCCCAATTTAAAGCTAAATACTGTAATAAACTTGATTTTCCTGCTCCTGGATCACCCAAAATTACAGTTCTTGGGTATTCAGAAGAATTGATGATATTCAAAACAGGATCTAATTTTTCATTCAGATATTCTCGCCGTTTTCGTTCTAGTTCTGCTTGTATTTGTTCTAACTCCGCTTGAGTAATTTCTCCCCTATCTACAAGTTCCTGCAGCACTTCTTTAGGTAATTCATAAAGTTGAGGAATAAACTGTTTACATCGTCTCACATTTTGCGGCACAAACATTCGCCAGAGTTTGATTTGCTCATAAGTCGTTGTGTCTAAACACTCTAATTTAAGATGGCCATATTCCTTTTTTAATCCTTCCGCATAGTTATCTAAATTGTAATCTGTTTTAACTCCTGCTATTTCTTGAATATTTTGGCTATCTTTATTCTGTAACTTAACTAAAAAAACGGCTCTTAGCTTTTCAGAATTTTGAATAATTTCCTGAGTTTTTCTCAAATAAAATTTACCGAGTTTTTCCCAGTTAAATTCAGCAGGTAACGGGGGTAAATTGAGTCTTTGCCAAGATTGAGCTAACGTCAAAGTATCAAGAATTTGACAATCAATATCAAAAGCATCCCCTAAAATAGGTTTAACTTGGTCATCTTTAATAAAAGTCTTGAGAGGTTTTTCAAAGTTTTTAATTTGATCATCTTCCAGATCGGTCATTTCTAACTGTTGCTGAAAGAGTTCTAAAAACTCCTTCATTGCTTTGCCATAAGCTTCTTTTTGAACATCTTTTTCAGGTAAGTGTAACACTTTACCTAGACTATTTTTAAAAAATTCCTTTCCGTAATCTTTTGCACCCTCTATTGCCAACTCTTGCATTACTGAACGAACAAGCGAACCTGCGGCTTGAGTAACCCCCCAGACAATTAACCAGTCAACCATGGCGATAAACTTAAGATTCTGTGGATACTATCTAAGCTTACCAACTTTAATCGTTTTTCGTCTATCGTTCCGACAAATGAAGAGAACGATTTAAAAGATCCTCAATACCGTAGGGACAAACTGGGGGAAACTCTAATCCCGTCTCTCTAAAGGCATCGCAACAAGCAACAGCATAGAGTTTAAATAGGCTTTCATCGGTTAAATATCGCCTTAAACTGGGGCTATCGTCCAAATAAAGCCTAATATTAGCTCTTTCTCGCTGAATAGTTCCCAACCAACCCCTGGATCGCCGTTGAGGTTGATAGTCCCACTTTAATAAATGATGCAAAATTAATCTGAGACTAGCAAGTAAGCGATCGCGCTCCCGTTTCGACAAATCCCGCACCTCTTCGACTAAATTCTCAATATCTAACTCGGAAAACCGACCAGAAGCTAATAAATCGGCCATTTGTTCGGCCCAAAGTCCAAAGTCTTGCTCATAGGATGCCGTCATCGATTTATCTCCTTCTAAGCTCAATTAACATTATATTAATAATCCGCCCAAAGTGAGGGCTTAAAAACGGATTTACTATCATAATGTGTTGTTTTCTTGATTGTCTGAAGATTGAACACGAAAGGGAGGCGCGACATAATCGGAAGGTAAATAATTTTCGGGGATAGTTGTTGTATTTCCATCTCGTAGGGAAGTGTAACTGGGAGAGAGAATCTCAATCCCGGCTTCATTACACTTGTCTTGAATATTCTGATGGAGTTCTGAATAAATTATTACCATCAAATTGGGTTGGTTAGTGTAAGCATTTAATTGATAACTGATGTAAAAATTATCTAGGCTAGTTTGCAGGACAAAAGGTGCGGGTTCTTTGAGAATATGCACAGTTTCTAGAGCAGCTTCAATTAAGGTTTTGTGGGCTTTTCGCCAAGGCAGATCGTACCCTAGGGTAATCGTTGTCTGAATAATTAGATTTCTGTTTAATTCCCGCGAGGAAATACTAAAGTTAATCACATTACTACTTAATAAAGATGAGTTAGGAATAGTAATAATTTTATTAGTGGGAGTGCAAATGCGAATGACTAGGAAGTTTTTTTCAATTAGATCGCCAATTACCTCTCCTACCTGAATGTGATCTCCGATGCGAAAGGCACGGGTATAAATAAGAATAATTCCCCCGATAACATTGGCAATAGCCGAAGTAGAACCAAGGGATAAAAGAAGACCGAGAAAAACAGAAACACCTCGGAAAGCAGGGGAATCAAAACCGGGTAAATAGGGAAAAGCCACTATTGCTGCTAAGGCAATAATTATGACTAATAGGAGATTGTAAGTAGGTTTAGCCCAATCAGTATAAAAACCAGGAATAACCAGATTTCCTCTTTCTATTGCCGTAAAAAATGGCTTGATTAGCCGGATTAAGTAGTAGGTTATAAAAATGATTATGGCAATAATAAAGGCATTGGGAAGATATTGGCCAATGGACGATAAAACCAGTTCTAATGATTGATAAAAATAACCTAAAATACTCTCGCCAAAAACTCTTGTCCAGGGAAATAAACGAAGTACAAATGTGGCATAATTAAATAATAATAAAAAGAGAACAAGTAAGCGAATTATCCGAAGAACTCGCAGCCAAAAAAAGCTTATATTAGAGGAAGATATAATCTCAACATTCCCTATTTTAATGCCTGGCGTCAAGGATTCAATCAAACGTCTAATGAAGGGAAATAGCTTCCCTGAAATTTTGATAACTGCAAAGCTAATAATCAAGAAAGCAAAGGTGGATATAACCGTATAAATGATATTCTTAAGTAGTTGTTCGGGTTTTCGATCTTGGCGATATTGAGCGATAGCGACCTGAATTTTTTGTAAAGCTTGTTGAGCTAAAAGCTCCGGTGTTGAACGATAGGCTTTTGCATCTTGCTTCGTCACCGTTAGAATTACTTCTTGATCTACACTTAAATAAAGTGAGTTATCATCAGGAATCTGCTCAATTGTCAGGTTCTCAATAGGAATAGAATCATTTTGAGCAATTCTTTCAATTCTCCGGGTAATAGCGTTAGCTCTCTCCTCCGCCGAAAATGAAGAAACTCCCCGTCGGATAAAAAAGAGGGGTTTTCCATCTAACATAACTGGAAAGCCGTCAATTTTGTTTTCCGGTTGTGTCGGATTTTGAGCTATTCCCAAAAGAGGAGAGGTGAGAGTCAGTAGTAAAACTACAACAAATATTACCAAAGTATGCCCAATTTTTTTCATCCATCCTCTAGCTCTAGATGGTGTAGTTAGCATTAAATATCTTTGATTAATATCGACAAATGGTACAAATTTCATAGGATTAATTCAGATTTTTCTGTGTGTAGTCGGGTAAGATTTAGGTATTACTTTCCCAGGGTGAGGTGTAGATAAACTAGGCTGAGACAGGAGAGGGAATTAAGTCAGAAGTTCTAGATTTAATTTCACTGCTATGGCGTTTACGAAAGCTCTTATGAACCATAACTTCCTTACTAGAATATCTTTTTGGCTTAGAGTAAATTACCAATCATTCCCAAAATAATAGCAATAATCGAGACGGATAAAAAATAGGAAGGCATCCCGTGGGTTGCTACCAGCCGCCGCCTTGCCGTACTATTAATACTTGTATCGGAGGTTTGATAACAAGCCGCCATACAAAAACCTTGACAGGGAAATTCCGTCCAATTAGGTCGATCGCAATCGAGAAAAACTAGGCCTTTACCATCATCATAGTAGCGCACTGCATATTCTTGGCTGTAGATCAATTGACCAAATGTCAGCAAAAGTTAGTAAAATCATCTAGTCACACCAGTCAATAAAACGCCGTAGCAAGCTTCGGGAATTGTCAAAACCGAGATGTAGTTACTCGTTGAGCATCACAAAGGCCAAAATATGGAGCGTTATTTATGGGCCATTTATCCCTATCCGAACAGATTACCGCGGAACTTCTGGCAATCCTGATCGAAGAAGAAGTCACCTATCCCTGGGATGTAACCGCTGTTGAGAGTAATGATCCCTTAGACGTCACGGAAACGCCTTTTTCTCTGTGTGAAGGACTAGAAGCGACGGCGATCGAGGCACAAGCTCATAGATTCTTTAGCAGTTTACACCAAAAATTCCCGACAGTTTCCGTTTCATCCCGGTCTAATATCTTTGATAAATTTGCCTCTTTACTGCCAGCCGAATATTTAAATCGTCTAGTAGAAAGTGCTGAAAATCTAGTTAATAGTCAATTAGATGACTTTGATCGCCTTGTTGTTTGTCTTAGCAAGCTTTTTCCCCAATGGTCTCCAGAAGATTTAGAGGTTTTTGCCCGTCCCTACGCCTATACTATGCGTAATGGCCAGAGCGAAACCACTATAGAAACCGAAGATTGGCAAAGTCTTTCCGAAATTGAACAAATTCGCCGGAGTGCAGCCATCGCCAGCCAGATTTTCCGCGACTTGTCTTCTCCTGAATAGTCATCTCGTTATCAGTTATACTGCATTTAAACTACCCCTTAGATATTTTAGTACAAATGCTCAAACTCCCTCTTCCAAGTCCGGCGCTCCCTTCTCCCCTCTCCCCTTAGTGATTACTGTTTACTGATCACTGAAAAAACCCCTACTCCCAATTCGGAGATATTGCTAGGTAAAAACGAAAAGTGCTGCCTTTACCTAATTCACTTTCTACCTCCATTTGACTTTGGTGTAATTCCACTAAACGACGGGTAATCGCTAAACCGATACCACTACCCCCAGAATAACGGGAACGAGAACGATCAGCCCGCCAAAAGCGCTCGAAAATAAAGGGTAAATCCTCTGCTGCGATGCCGATTCCCGTATCGATAACGGCAATTTGTAGGCGATTTTTGTCCCTTGTCACTTGCAGGGTAATTGCACCCTGATCGGTGTAACGAATGGCATTACCGAGCAGATTAACTAAAATTTGTTCGAGGCGATCGGGATCGGCCATGACAGATGGTAAATTGGGGGGACAATCTAACTGTAAAGTCGGTCCATCTTCTAATAATTGATCGGCAAATTTTTCGATAAGAGAATTTAACAAAGTTAATAAATTAACAGGTTGCAGTTTAATCGAGAGATAACCAGATTCCGCTCGCGATAGCTCCTGTAGATCGTGGGTTAAACGTTCTAACCGGCGGGTTTCTTTCACTAATTTCTGATAAAGTTCTGGATTAGGTTCGATCGCACCATCGGCTAAT
Organism: Microcystis sp. M083S1; assembly: GCF_020246405.1. NCBI lineage: Bacteria > Bacillati > Cyanobacteriota > Cyanophyceae > Chroococcales > Microcystaceae > Microcystis > Microcystis sp. M083S1. The sequence continues at coordinate 38,771 of NZ_JADBTB010000027.1, read as the reverse complement.
TCTTCTAAATATCCCCTTACCACAGTTAAAGGGGTGCGTAATTCGTGGGTAAGATCACCGATTAATTCCTGGCGACGTTTTTCCACATCAGCTAAACTAATCGCCATCTGATTAAAACTGATGGCTAATTGATTTAATTCTGGGATTTCGCTTTCTGGAACTCTCGCCGATAAATCCCCTTCCGCAAAATTTTTAGTGATTTGTTTCATTTGTTTTACCGGTTTCATAATGCGTTGAGAAACCAAAAAACTCAGATAACCAGCCGTACTTCCTCCCGCAATGAATGACCAAATGGCACTACTATCCCAAGCCGTCTCAAAACCCCTAACCAAGAAAGTTCTCGCCGAGCGCACGGTAAAAAATCCCTGCCTTTCTAACTGTTCCAAACGTAAAACAAACATTCGCGGAGAAGATAATTTAGCAATGATAATAAAGCTACTTAATCCCACCACCATAACGAGGAGATGCGATAAAAATAATCTGGTTCCTAAGCTTAATTTTGGTGGCTGCATATTTGTTTAAAAACTCTATTTGTTGTCAATGTTATTGACAGTATAGTCATTTAAATTAAGATTGAGAATATCAATCCCAGAGTTCCTAAGGATTTTGTCGGTCTAGACTGTATCAGACTTATCGGAAATGACTATATTTATCATGAAGATGAAGTATAACAGGATTTGGCATTGACAACCGACTCCAAAAAACGAAAACTTTGTACCTCACCATTAAGATAAATGCTATATATTCGGCTACAGCATCTTGAATAAACTGACGAGAGAAAAAATCCTCATAGATATCTTCAGGGATGGCTAACCCTCGCTCATGATTTCTCGGTTTAACAATCTCCCGTTAAGCTATGCTGTGAGGGGAGAGTAGGTCAAAACTTAACTTTTTGCCGCTCTATGCTATCGTATCAAGATGCGCTACTCTGTTAGGAGATGATTTTGCTTGAGTCATCTGCTCAAAGTAGCGTCTGTTTTTTTAACCCTTACCCCAAAAAGAGAATCTTTTCTGTATGCTAGAGGCTAATAATCAGGGAGAGAATCAAATATTTCTCTATGAAGTTGTTTTTTCGGGTTCTTCTGGCTCTTTGCCTCAACGCTTCTCCCGAACAGTCCTGCGAATACCTAAAAGCCGCATGAGTCAAGAAACACAGCGCCTCCTGCGCCAAGGTGCCAAGATTCTCAGTATAAAGCCTCTTGACCCAGAAACTGTCTCGATCAAGCCTAGTTTACCCCCCCAACCCTGGTGGGTAGAGATCACTACCGGTCAGCCGAAATGTCTCTATTATTTCGGTCCGTTTGAGAGTTTTTCTGAAGCTTTGTCCCATCAATCCGGTTATGTCGAAGACCTACAATCGGAATCCGCCGTGGGAATTAACAGCGAAATTAAACAATGTCAGCCCGAGGTTTTAACTCAAGAATATTTTTAATTTATGGTATCTAATTATACAGATTTTTAGGAATAGTTAATTTCCTCCTGTTTTCGTTTAATAATGCCTTTACCTTGACAGAATTTACAGGGGACGGATTCATTCTCCGTCTCTAGATAGATTCTTCCCTTGCCTTGGCAGTGGGGACAGATAATTTGTTCTTCCCACCAATAATTCTCTAAAAAAGCCTCATCGGTAATATAGGTAAAATCTTCAAACATTGGCTTGTCCTCTTATGGTTCAGATAGCTTAATCTGGATTCATCTTTCAACCTGAGAAATTGAAAATCAGTTTTACCCCCATCCTAAAAAAGATCGGGTTCATTCTTCTTGAAAATTAAATTACTTCATATTTATTTATATTTATTAATATACAATGAGTGTTCACTATCAATCCTTGCTAAGTAGCCGACGATAAATTTTCTTTCTCTTGCCTATTGCCCATTGCCCCTTGCCGCCAAAAAATCCTCCGCCTGTTGGCTGCGGTGAGAAAATGGGCATAATAGAGTAGTGGGCTGTACAATATTAACTGGCTCTATTCCATGTCATCAGCAAACGAGAAACCTCAGACCAACCTGCCTTCCTTTGTCCAAAAGTTAGTGCAATCGGGTTATATCACTATCCCGCAACTACAAAAGGCAATAATCCAGAAGCAGAAAAGTCATCTATCTCTACTGGCAATTTTACCCCTGATCACCGGTCGTCCTTTACCCAAAGAGGCACTGGCATACTGCCGACTCGAACAACTGTCAAAATTAAAAGCCAAGTATGGAGTAGAATATCTTGACCCTGAAATTGAGACAATCGACTGGAGAGAAATCGAGAATCTGTTTCGCACAGTCCTTCCCTTTGAAATTTGCCGTCGTTATAAGATCCTGCCCCTACAAAAACAGCAATCCGCTGCCAATGTCCTTCACCTAGCCATGGTGGATCCCGCTAATCAGGAAATTCTCGATGATTTACGTCGTATCCTCCGGGATAAAGAATTGCAGTTTGAGCGTCGTGTCATTGATCGGGCAGATTACCAGAAATTGGTCGAAATCTATCGTTATCGTCAAGAAGAAGCCCCATCTGGCCATCTTCTTCCCCAAGAACAAGATCTAGAGAACAGAGTTGACATAACCGATATTTTTGAAGATTCCCAATCTCTGTCCCATCTCAACCGCGAATTAGCCGACGAGGATCTAGGAGTGGTTCAACAGGCCAATCAAGGGACGATCATCAGTGTGGTTAATAATATCCTTGTTCAAGCCATTGAAAGCAAAGCGACGGAAATTCACCTAGAACCCCAAGAAAATCAATTAACTGTGCGTTTTCGCCAAGATGGTCTCCTGCGTTCTGCCTGGGAACCGATTTCTCCAGAAGCGACCCCGGCGATTATCTCACGGTTAAAAATTCTGGCTAACCTCGATGTCAGCGAGAAATCGCGACCCCAACAGGGAAAAATGACCACAACTTTTTCCGGTCGCAAAATAGATTTTCGTCTCCACACCCTACCCCGTCAACAGGGAGAAAAAATTCTCCTGCGGGTTTTTGATTCTCGATCCCCACTTTGGCCCCTCGATGAGTTGATTACTAGCCAAGAAACCTGTAAACTGGTAGGCACCATGATCGAGTGCCAGGCGGGGTTAATTCTGCTCACCGCACCGGCCAGAGGTGGCTGTTCCACCAGTTTCTATTCTGTACTAGCCCATCGAAACCGGCGTGGGGTTAATATCGCTACCCTAGAAACCTCGATCGAACGCGGCCTTAACGGTATTACCCAAGTGGAAATCGCTGATGGTCAAGGTGGAGATTATGCATCGATTTTGCCCTCTTTCCGGAATCAAGATGTGGATATCATCGGCATCGATCGCTTGGCGGATTCTTCCACCCTTGCCCATGCCCTAGAAGCGGCTTTGACCGGAAATTTAGTTATTTCTAGTTTACCCCTCAATGATGCCTTTGCCGCGATCGCTCGCCTCAATCAGTTAGCGGAGCCGGCCCTAGTGGCTGATACCCTAATTGGAGTGATCAATCAAAGACTGGTGCGACGGGTTTGTCCAGTTTGTCGGCTGAAACATCAGCCAAAAAGAGAAGAATTAGCTAAATTTGGTCTTTCTCCCGCCCAAGCTGCTCAATACAGCTTTTATAAAGCTAATTCCCTCACTGCCGAAGAAATCATCCAAGCGCGGGAAAAAGGCAGATTATGCCGTCATTGTCACGGCATCGGTTATCAGTCCCAGATTGGGGTCTTTGAAGTAATCACGATTACCCCTGACCTGAAAACTTGCATCGCTGAGAATAAATCCGCCGATATGCTCAAAAAAGCGGCAACACAGGCAGGATTCAAGTCTCTCCTCGCCTACGGTTTAGAATTAGTCGGCCAAGGTTATACTACCCTAGAGGAAATCGAGCGTGTCATGGCTGATCAATTAACTTTACCCTCCCTCTCTGCTGCCAATAATCCTGAGATTCCCCCGGATGTTTTCGGGAGAATCGAGGCGATCGAGCAGTTATTACAGGCTCTCAACCGTGAATTACAGTCACTAAAGCGGGAAATTAGCCTAAATTCGCCCACAGCTTCCCCTGAGAGCGCAAATCCGACTATTCTCGGCCAGGAGTTGCCTGATTTGACTAATTCAGTTCTTCCTTCCCAAAACCGGTCATCGGATAAGGAAATGATCGTTTCCGCTGCCCCTGTTTATGAGAAGTTAACCGACCCCGGCGATTGGGAACAGTTAAAACGGGAACTAGACGCAAATCAGTATCTGATCGTCTCCTCGGAAGTCAATACCTCTTTTCCTTCCGTCCTCGATCCTTGGTTCTAGTCGGGGAAAAGAATTAAAATTTAAGCTGGACAATATTTGAGAACTAAAAAGTAATGACCACAGAATTAGAAACCAAGAAAGTTACTCCCACTCGCTGTTTGGTTGGTGCGGCAATTTCGGCAGCACTGGGGACAATTCTCTATTATCTCACGGCAGCGATCGGTCATTCTTTTTACTCAAAACCAATGGTTGCTCACAGTTCGATCGCCTTGAGAATTGGCAGTGCTGTCCGGACTTTAGTTTTTGGTTTAGCTTCTCTAGGAACCTTTATTTTTGTTTTTGTCACCATTGGTTTAATTCTTTTGGCTATCCAATTACTCCTTAAACGCCCTCAACAAATATAAATTATGAATTATGAATTATGAATGATGAATTGGAAGTGGGGAAGTGGGGAAGTGGGGAGCTTATCAGTGATCAGTTTACTGATCACTGATAACTGATAACTGATAACTGATTAACGGACATTTTGAGCGATAAAATCTTCGATGAGTTGTTCTAAAGCGGCCGAGGAGGCGCGGGTAATCAGAAAACATCTAAACTCCTGGCCTTGACTGAGATATTGGGAATAGGCCGCCTGTAAAAAAGGTTTATAGCCGGGGTTTTTGCGAATATACACCTCAAAAAAGGCCAAAGATAGGGAATGGGCGTAACTATCGATCAGATATGGTGCGGGCAGGGTAAGATCGGCTACGGATTCGATCGCTTCGTTAATTCCCGCATCTAGTACCGAAAAATCAACGTGAGCTTGACCTTCAATCAGAGCTAAATACTTATTTTCGGTATTGAGGAGGGGAAAAGAGCGCACCTGTTCAAAAATAGCGGGGGTAGCGGGATCGTAGGTTCCTGCGACTACAAAAGTGGGAATTTCGATCTTAGCTAGTCCTTTAGAGCCAAAAATACTCCAATTAAACGGATTAACCGCAAAAATCGCTTTTATTCTCGGATCGCGAAAGTTGTATTTTTCTCGGGGTAAATCCAAAGCACGACACTGCAGCAAGAGGGAGACATTGAGAAAAGCTAATCTTCTTTGGCAGTCCCGTTGTAAATTCTCGAAATCGATCGTCGCTCCACCTACAGCTAAGGCTGTATAACCGCCGAAGGAATGTCCAGCAACTCCCACATTATCTAAATCTAATTGCCCCTGAAATTCCCTAGCGTTGCGTCTTTGCAATTCATCGATCACAAAAGATATGTCCAATGGACGATTGACAAATTCGTTGGTATAAAAAACCATCCGCGATAAACCGGCGAGCAGATTCTGCACCTGTAGGGTATCACTGCCGGGGTGTTGGGGCATGGCGACGAGATAACCGTAACTGGCCAAGTGTTCCGCTTGTCGGAGAAAATCTTCGGGACGGGAAGCTAAACCGTGGGAAAAGACGATAACGGGGGTTTTCTGGGTTAATTGCCCCTTGGGTTTCACAATGATCAGATAAAGTTCCCTCTGACGACGGCCATCGGTTAAATCCAGCCGCATTTGTTCTACTTGTCGCGGTCCCGGTTGTCGAGGGTCGGTCATGGCGGTAAAATTAATTTCACCAGCCTTTTTAGCTTCTTCTAAGGATAATTGCGCCACCTTTTCCGTGAATACTGTGGTGGCTTTCAGGACGACATCGATCGCCCTAGCTAATCTTTGCACTCTTGTCACATCAATCTGCATATTAGTGGGCAGATTACGCAGCAGGTTAAGAATAGTTACCCCTCCCGGTTCAAAAGCTGATTTAATTAGGGCAGAACGCAGGGCGAATTTACCATTAATCCCCCCTTGAATAGTGATCAGTTCCCCTAAAAGGTTGAGGATATCTTCCCCCATTGTGGTGTTAAAAAAGCGCGAGATCAGGACGGGATTAATTTCTTTACTTGTGGTTAAAGCTTGCCGAAATTCTCTTTGTTGTTCGGCGGTTGTATTACCTAAATATTGTCTTAGATTAGCGTCAATTCTGCCAGTTTTGGCGAACTTTTCTAGGGAACTAATTTCTAGGGTACGACTAAAGGGCGGTAAGATAAAAGTGATTCTCTCGGCCGAGAGGACAGGAAAGCTAGTCAGTATCGTTCCTAAGCAACCAAGAGCGATCAAGCGACCAATTTTAGCTAATTGCAACAAGTTTTTCTACTCCTTTTCTTTCTGCGTTCCTATTCCCCCTGGATTATAACAGTAACTTCGCAGTTTTTAACGGTTTTCCTGCTTGACTATCAACAAAAATTATCAATTTACCTCGATCGATAATCTTGACCTAGAATAATAGGTAAAAAGTCTCGAAAATTCCAATCTTGCCGATTTTAAGCTACCGGCGGTAGTCGGGGATAACCGATCAACGCTCATGGTTTAAGGGTAAAAATGCCAAAGTTGCCACCACTTTCACCCCAAATTCTTCCTCAAAAACAGGTTTTTTATAGTCTAAACTCCACAATTCTAAAGCACAATCATCTTCAGCATTATTGGGAAAAAGATGCAGATGTAGGGTTCTATATTCAGGATCGTACTTACATTCAATCTTTTTAATCGCTCCTATTTGTCGCCGATCTAAAGCCACAGCCAAGCGCAGTATAGCACTTAAATGTCTGACCATATACTGATAGTATTCAGTTAATTTCATAAAATCATCGTGCCTTTTCTTCGGTTTACTTTTGCGGTGATAACGGGCGATATTAGCGATAACTTCTAACTCTATTTCCGTATAGCCCAACAGTTCACCATTACGAATTAAATAATAGGAATGTTTATGATGGGCAGCATGACTAACATATAAACCACTATTATGTAAAATTGCCGCCGCCCATAATAGATCTTTAGCCTCCTGATTCCAAGAATGTAATTGTGCTTGGGTTTGCTCGAACAAAGACAAGGAAAATGTCGCTATTCTCTCAGCAGATTCTAAATTAACTTGATACTTTTTCGCTATTTTCAAGACACTGCGCTGACGGATTTCACTCTGATAAAGTAACCGATTATCAATTAAACCGTGCGTCAGCATCCAATCGACGATCACCCCTTCTCGCAGGGCCCTTTCACAGAGAACTAACTTATCAACATCTAACATGGTCATCGCTTCCAAAAGCACGATCGAACCAGCTAGAATTATCTCGGCCCGTTTATCGGACATCCCCAGAATTGCCAGTCTTTGGTTATAGTCCAAAGCGGCGAAACGTTTGACCAATTCTTTGACATCTTTGCGGGTTAATTGATAACCATTTAAAGGATTGGGAATTTCACCCAATTTCTCCAAAGCATGGATAGTCATCAAAGTTTCGATCGTGCCAGAAGTTCCCACTAAACGCGGCACTTCTCCCACCTGTAAATGATGTTTAATTTCCTCTACTGCTCGCTCCAACATTCCCCTGGTGTATGCCCTTAAATAGGCTAATTCTGTGGTACTAATGGGATCGGTAGTGATGAAATCTTGGCTCAAACGCACCGCGCCGATTTTGGTACTACTAAGAAAGCGAATTTCTTGACTATCAGCTAAGATTAATTCCGTGGAACCACCACCAATATCGATAATAATATGGGCTTGATTTTGGAAATCCATTCCCGAGACGACACCGAGATAAATCCGGCGAGCTTCCTCCTGTCCGGAGATGAGATTTACAGAAATACCGACTTCTTTCTCGATTAAAGCCAAAAACTCGTCGCCGTTGGCCGCTTCCCGGGTGGCGCTGGTGGCAACGGCAATAATCTGATCCGCGTGGAGACTAATAGCTAGATCGTGACAGCGTTTTAAAGCGGCGATCGCTCTTTCCATGGCCGCTAGGGTTAATTTACCAGTTTTCCTATCTCGATCGCCCAGACGGACTGTATCCTTTTCTCGGGCAATAATCGTAAAAGCAGGTAAAGACGGTTCAATTTTCACCACTACCATGTGAACCGAATTCGTACCAATATCGATCGCCGCTAGGATTTGGACATCGGACGCTTTTGCCTGGGGCGCTAGTCCCCGATTGGGTATAACTTGATTAGAAATATTCACCATCGCTTATCAGTGATCAGTTACCAGTCGGGGGATAGGTGTTAGGGCTGGTCTTATTATCCCTCTAATTGTCCGCCTCGGCGCCGCAATTTTAGCTTTGTCTAGCAGTTATCCTATTCGTCAATATACAATTTTCGCTGCTCCAGGGCCAATTGTCGGAATTCCCCTTCCCCAAATTCTCCCTCCCTGGGACGGCGCTCTCCTTCGGACTCGACTAAATAGATATAATCACAATCAACCCCTTCTAGATTGGTATTTTCGGCGATTTTCCAAGCTTCGATACAAGCACCCGTCAGGGTGGCTGCCTGTAAATTGGCTCTCATCACGTTACTATGGGCTAAATTTGCCCCTTCTAGATTAGCGTAGGCTAAATTTGCCTCGCTGAAATTTGCCCTAGTCAGGTTGGCATTTTTGAAGTTAAACCCGTAGAGATTCAGTCCACGAAAATTATAGCCAATATAAGCTTTATTTTCCCCTTGACCAGTAACCAGAAGATTTCTAATCGCAACTTCGTCCAGAATTGTCTTTTCCCAACGCGCTCGCTCGATGCCCGATACCAGATAAAATCGAGTTCTAGTTAAATCTTTTGCCCTTAAATCAGTGGCTTTTAACTGCGCTCCCGTGAAATCGGCTTCTTTAAGATTTGCCCCGCAAAAATTTGTACCTTTACTGGCTAAAAAAGCAATTGCCATGGATTTCGTGATCGTTTCTCCCGATTCTTCTAGGGATAACCAGGCCAGATACGCGGTGAATAAAGTACCACAAACCCCAACCATCAAAGCTATAGAAAAAGTTCCATTCATCACGGCTATCCCTGCTAATGCTCCTTGAAAAGCTAGGATAATTACTGTTAATAAAGTTAAAATTAAGCTGATAAAAATTGCTAGAATAAAACTTATTGCTTGGCCAAAAATTAAGGATAAAACTAAGGGCAATCCCCCAACTCGTTGACGATAAAATCTTCCATAAATTAGGGATAAAATCGTGATTATCACCGCACCAATGATTTTAAATTCGGTTACATCTGTCACCAGCATTAAAGCTAGATAATAACCAGCTAATCCCCACAGATAGCCGCAGACAGCCGCTATTAACCAAGAAATTAAAATTAATTGTAGCCGACCGCGCTTTAGTAATCCTGCCCTGGCCTCGGTAAATTTAGTTCTCTCTAAAATAGCCCCTTGAAAATTAGTGCCACGGAGATCTGCTTGACTAAAATTAGCCCCCGATAAATTCTTTCCGTGAAAACACTGTCCTTTTAATTTTACTCCTGTAAAATCGCGTTTCCCTTTGGCATATAAATCCACTACCTCACTTGCTCTCATAGAAATTACGGAGATATGTTTTTTGCTTGATTGATTAATTTAATTCATAACACCTAAGTAAGTGGTTATAATTAAATTGAAGATTTATCCCCCCTTCATCCCTAGGGTTAATTCATAGTAGGGTTAATTCATAGTAGGGTTGATTCATAGTAGGGTTGATTCATGAATCAACCCTACCCTTAATCCACCCTTGATAAGGGGGGTGTTTGATAATTTTTAACGCCTACCTACTTATTATCTTTTAAAAATTGGCTTGGGTATTTTTTGGCAATTTATACTAAGTCGGTTTTTAATAGTGCGATGAACTCCCAAGTTATGGATTGTTTCTCCCCGCTCCCCCGCCCTCCTATACCTTGTAAACAGGATTTAGTATAGTACAGATTTAACTGGACAGACCAATAGGGATGAGGGACTTTTTTAGGGGTAATACACCGCAAAAACAGCCTCTAAAACTGATTATTGACCCGGACTTGGTGTTTCTATCGGGGACTCTGGGGAAAGGGGAGTCGATTCAACTATTGGCGGTGGGGCCGGGGGTTGGAGAATATTGCGCCAGCCTTGCATTTGGGAGCGAGCCGAACTGTAGGCGGTACTTTCCCGGGATACGGATTCAGCAAGGCGAATAGCTTCCAGATAACGGCCATTATTAGCTTGGTCCGTGGCTAAAGACAAAAGCTGATAACTCCAACGTTCCAGCAATTCACTCCGTTGCACACCCGCATCGGTTGTAGTGGAAATATTGGTAACTAAAGCAATCGCCCGGGTTAAACCTTCTGGGGTTCCCGTCGCTGCTAATTGATTAGCCTGCTGGAGATTTTGACGGGCCTGCAACTCTCGGCGCCAACGACGGATATTTTGGGAAACTTCCGAGGAAAGAGCGCGACCGGGAGGAATTTGATTGGCAGTTTCGATGGCTGTGCTATAGTCTTTGAGATTGGCCAAAGCTTGAGCCTGATCTAAAATAGGTTGATCCTCCATGCGTTCAATCCGCACTTGCCAGTTGCCAATTTCCCGTTGGGCATCTCGGTATAGGGCCCGATTTTTACCAATAGCCCGGGCCTGAATAATAGCGTTACTGAGGGAATTAATATCGCCGGGGAGAGCAATTTCTTGGGCCCGTTCTAAAATCGGCTGGTCTTCTATGACTTGTATTTGACGATTCCAAGAGCCAATTTCCTGCTGTGCTTGCGACCAGAGGGGATTATTCCGGGGAACCTCGCCCGCTTTCGCGATAGCGGCGCTATACTGCTCGATTGTACCTGCTTGTGCTAAATCTCTAGCCTCAGACAGTATTCTTATATCCTGTACCTGTAACTGCCAGCGCTCCCTCATAGCCAGGGCCGTTTGATGGAGGGGTCGAGAAGGGTCGATTTTTTCTAGTCCCAGTATGCCGGCTTCCAATCCGTCCACCGTGCCAGCTTCCGCATCTAAGGCCGCTTCCGACAAGATAGACCAATCGCTGACATCTTCTTTAATTTTGAGGTCTTTGGGGGTTTGGTTAGCCAAATCCCGGAGAGCTTGCCATTGCTTCCGCTCAATTAATCTTTCGGCGTATTCTTTTAGTTTATCCTCGGTTTTCCCGATTAATTTTTGTGCCTCCTGATAGGCATAACTGCTGGCTTGAATTTTTCTAGCTTCTTCGATGACTTTGAACCAATGGTCGAGACCGCCCCGGGCAAAGAGATTAAAGGCATTATCTAATTTACTGCTATCTTCCCGGGCGACGGTAATTTTAGCGAGCGCTTCATTATATTTAACCGTTGCCCAATATTCGTTATTTAAGTTTAATAAATCCACTGCTAGACGGAAAGATTGATTCCAGTTGGAAGCACGGAGATTTTCCTCTAGTTTGCTTAATATCTCGTTGCCTTCCGCCCAAGTTCCTTGCCACTTAGCGATTCTTTCTTCAATAATTGCCGCTACTGCCATATTATTGGGGATTTGACGAGCTTTAGCGATTGCTTGCTCTAAATTTCCCGCTTGATAGTCTTTTTCCGCCAAATTCAGGATATCTCGCGCCCATTCTTCCACCTGTTGATTAACTTGCGAGCGTAAGGGATGGTCTTCGGGTAAAGCTTCCACTAGGGCAATTGCTTCGAGTAAACCTGCCACGGTGCGACTATCGGCGGAAAGTTGAGCGCAGTAGAGACGCAGGGAGGCAGAAGCGACAGGCCAGAAGATTTTCGGGCAATTGGGCGACTTCTGCATATTGAATAACTGCCAAGTGGCGAGAAAGCCAACACCGCCAAAGACCACCACAAATAAAGCCGCCCAAACTTTCCAGGTGAAACGATGCTGGTATCGGTACCAAAAGAGAAAAAGAAAAGATTTAGTTTTCTCTGGCCAACGAGTCAGGGAGTCAATCGATTCTCGTTTGACTAGATTTTTGGTTAATTCTTTTCCTTTAAACATTCACGACTCCCCGACAGGTATTTTAGATAGATTTTACCCTAATGGCGCTCATTGCCCGACTTCTCAGCAAGATTCAGCCTGTAGAGACTGGACTAATTCGATTAATTGTGTCTCGTTGGCATTATACACTTCCCGACAAAACTCACAGATGGCTTCCGCTTGTTTATCTTTTTCGATAATGTCTTTTAATTCATCGACCCCGAGGAATTTTAAAGCTCCTAGGGCCCGTTCAAAAGAACAATCACAATCAAAACGCAGCAGCTGCACAGCCGGAAAAATTTCTAGACCCATATCTCCGAGAAGTTCCTGAAAAATATCTTCTAGTCCTTTTCCTGCGCGTAAAAGGGGCGTAAATCCCGTTAATTTTCGCAATCTCGACTCTAAACGGGCCACTAAGACCTCATCCCGGGATGCTTCTTTGGAGAGAACTTGTAATAAAATTCCCCCAGCTGCCGTTACTCCTGTGGTCGTACCGACAAAAACCCCCACTTGCAAAGCGGAGGGAATTTGTTCCGATTGGTCCAGGTAGTAGGCGATATCTTCCCCCACTTCCCCAGAAACTATCTCGACGATGCTTTCTTGAAGTTCATTTCTCCCCTCGCCTTTTTCTTCGCGTAAGACTCGCACATAACCCTTGTTACCCACTGCGCGACCCACATCTAATTTACCCTTCGCATTGGGGAGTAATTCCACCTGGGGATAGTCCACATAACCCCGCACCGTGCCATCGAGTCCCGCATCAACTAAAACACCCCCCAGGGGTCCATCGCCTTTAATGCGAATATTGACCCTAGAACCGGGTTTTTTTAAACTGGAAGCCAGGAGTAAAGCCGATGCCATCGTGCGACCGAGAGCGGCGGTGGCTACGTTAGATAATTGATGTCTTTGGCGAGCTTCTTCGGTTAAACGGGTGGTAATCACTCCTACTACTCTAATTCCCCCATCGGCGGCCGTGGCGCGGATTAATTTATCTGCCATACTACTTACTGTTATCCTTGGAAAACGCTGTCCCGATTTTTGGTTATTCTTTAACTAACTTAACAAAAATTATCAGACAATAATATGTTCGGCAATTTTCAACAAAGTCAGCTGCGTATCGAAATCTCGGCCAGTGAACAGGCTATCCGGGATAGTTTGCTCAAAACTGCTCATCTCCGTCAATGGCTGTGGCCGCAAATGCTCTCGCCTAATCTACCCGATAAATTAGAGGAAGGTTTGACTTTTACCTCTTGGTTAGGTTTAATTCCCGTACAACATCAGGTTTTATCGGCCGATGACCAGTGTTTACGCTTGCTTTTGAGTCAAGGTATCGATGGCTATCACGAATGGTATTGGGGCGATGGTTGGTTACAATCCCGTTTAGAAGGCATTTCTCTCCTTCCCCTCAATCTCGGTCAAACTCTCAGTTTATTGAAATTACGACTATTTCTGAGCAATCAAAAGTAATCAGTGAACAGTAATCAGTAATCAGTGAACAGTGAACAGTAATCAGTAAACTAAAAACTCACATCTGCTAACGGATAACTGATAACTCACACCTGATAACTGATAACTCACACCTGATAACTGATAACTGATAACTGATAACTGATTAGGGTTCAGTTCGTTCCATCGAGACGGATTTCACATTGACGAGCATCGAGGTTACTTAGAGAAGTTCCATTATAAGTGCCTTGTTTAATTATTCCTAGCATAGAAGCGATAACTAGACATTTTCTTTCTTGGTTGGGATAGGGATCGGCGGTGGCATTGGCGGCGGGATATAATACGATTATCGCTTGATCTTCTGGCGGAACAAAGGTTAAATCTGGCACATGACCCCGAAAGGAAAAGCGAATCCCCGGACTGCTACCCAGGGTGGGAAAATTATTCACCACCATAAATATTTCCTGCGGCAGACTTAAGGAGCGCTCGTTAGCATTCTTTGGCAATAGTCCTGGTGGAATCAAGGGACTCGCCTTATCATTAATCGCCACTAAACAACCTGCTTCACTGGCGGTTATTTGCGAGTAAACCGTGGGATTAGTACCAGTCTGGTTAGTAAAATTAATTGTGCAAATTCTCTCTCGACGGATAGCTTGTCTTTGGGCATCCTCTAGGGCTAATTGTATAACATCGGTGGCTTCTTTGACTTTATTGCTATTTAACCAAGCTGATAAATTAGGTCCAGTTAAGGCGGCAAGAATTCCCATAATTGCCAAAGCTACCAAAATTTCTAACAGGGTAAAACCCTGATTTTTATGGACATTTAAACGACGCATCGGGAATCACCTCAACAGAACTTCTGGCAATAACATTTTCTTGGTTACGGTAATCGTCAGCAATTTGACCTGTTGCTAATTGGACTTGATAATCAATACGGAGACGATGGGGATTAGCCGATTGGTTAGTAATATTAAAAGTCCGAAAGAGAGAATATTTTTTACCGACAATTGTTCTTGTCGCCACTAATTTTTCCGTCGGTATAGGGGTGGTGGGGGGGGGAGTAGCCGTTAGTTGTCTTCTTAAGGCTGTGGCATAACCCTGTGTACACACATCTGGACTGACATAACTGGAGCTATCATCTAAAGTCGAAGCTAAATATTTGACATCCTCAAAATCTTCTTGTATCCAAAAGTTAGCTTGAGCCTGTCTTTCTGCCCGAACTTTATATAAGGCAGTGAATGCCATTAACTCTAGGGTTACTGTTAAGAAGGCGGCAATAGTTAAAATGGCAATTATCACTTCTAACATCGAGAAACCCGACTCGGATGATGACAGTTTTGTCTGTATCGCCTTTCCTTTTGATTTCACTTTTCAACCCCCCCAGTTTTTCCTGAAAACTACTGGCTTTTTTATATCTCAACTACAGAGTAACAAGATAATCGGATATTTCTAATTTTAGTCAGGAAATTAATTCCCCGCAAACGCTATTTCTCAAGTGAGTCAGATTGTCTAAGTAGCTGGTTATAATTAAATTGAAGATGGATTTTGGTGCCGATCCCCCCTTAATCCCCCCTTGATAAGGGGGTGCTGATCCCCCCTTAATCCCCCCTTGATAAGGGGGTGCTGATCCCCCCTTAATCCCCCCTTGATAAGGGGGGCATCCGCAAGTTTTTAAGACCTACCTACTTAAACTCTCATTCAGTTAGCATTGTACACTAATCTAGCTTTTGTCTGTGATCACAAGCGGCGATCGAGATTACACTTAACCAGTAATATTAGATACACTAACAGCTTATCCGCCTAAAATAGCAATGCCTACGCCGATTAATAGAATTAATCCGCCATAAATGACTTCTTGGGCTGGTATTTCACCAAAAATGAACACTCCTAACAGACTAGCGGCGATTGGCTCTAATAAAATTACCATCGTTACTATTGTCGGTGCTACCCATCGCAAAGCCCAGTTAAAGCTAGTATGACCGATTAATTGCGGAAAAATCGCCATCATTAACACATAAACATACACGGATAAGGGATAGCTTTCGTAATCTTGACCAAATAAAAAAACAGAAGGTAATAAGGCTAATCCTGCGGTAGTGTAGGCTACAGTTATATAATTCTTAATATTTAAGCCCTTTCTTTGTGCTTCCCGTCCGAGGAGAATATAACCACTAACGAGAATTGCCCCAATTAAAGCCAAGCTATTGCCCAATAAAGGGTTAGGATAAGAACTACTGAGATCTCGATCGGCTAAAACAATCAATAATCCCCCCGTTAGAGCCACAAAAATGCCGATAAAGGTTAATTTAGTCGGTTTTTCTCGAAACCACCACCAACCCAACAGGGAAACCCAGAGGGGATTAGTAGTGACTAAAGTGGTAGAAGCGGCGATCGAGGTGTAGGATAGAGAAGTAATCCAAGTAGCAAAATGGAGAGCTAAACAAAATCCTGCCCCCACTGCGTAATAATAGGCTTTAATAGGGACTTTTTGGCGTGATAAGGTCAACCAGTTCGGAATTAGGACAACAGAAGCCAAGATCAGACGGGAAGTCGCTAAAAATAAACTAAATGCGATCGTAGCATTACCTACCGCTTCGATCGCTAACCGGATAAAAATTGCCGATGCAGAAACCGACACCACACCGATAGTTAAGATAAAAATAATTTTGGCGTTAGAAGGGGGCAAAATAGGCTAGGTTAGGCGCAAAGATAAATGATGTTGTTTACCAGTTATTTTAGCCGTTAACCTTGTCAGTTATCAGGAGTCAGGAGATAGGAGATTATTTTATTTATTCTCCCCACACCCCACACCCCACACCCCACACCCTACACCCCACACCCCACACCCCACACCCCACACCCCATCACCCATTTACTTGATCTATGGAACTACCAGAATTAAATATAGAGACAATTTGGGCGATTATTAACGATGAAATTGACGACGAAACCGTTAATAAATTAGTCTGGCAAAGTTTAGGTTATCGCTACGATGAAAGTCAAGGAAAATGGGATAATAGTCAAGTAGAGGAAGATTGGCGCTGTGAATATCCCGAACCCCCAGATTTTATTGCCAATCGTCCCCCAACAGTCAAATTAACTCGATCGATCTTGCCAGAAAATAAACAATTATTAAAAGATAAATTGGGGTTTACTGGTTATAAAATTGGCGAATTCAATCCCCGCATGACTCGCCGTGCCACCGCTGCCAATTGGTTGTGCTTTTATGGGTTAAAATAGATGAGGAAAGTTATTTTATCAAGCTTCTAGCATGGTTACTATCCCTGTCAAGTCCTCCTCTCATCCCCTAGCATCCTATATTGAGCGTCTCACTGCTGGGGAAGCATTGTTAAAAGATACTCCCCAGAATTTGATCGAGGTAGTGGGTATCCTGAAAAGTTACGGAGTGGTGTTAGATGCTTATTCCAAAAATTTAATTTATATTGCGGAAAATCAGTTTTTGGTTTTTTTCCCTTTCTTTAAATATTTTAATGGTCAAGTATCTTGGCAGAAATTACTACAACACTGGTGGCATGATCGCATTAATTTTGAGTATGCTGAATACTGTATGAAAGCCATGTTTTGGCATGGTGGGGGTGGTTTAGATAGTTATGTAGATGGTGCCGCTTTTCGGGAAGTGACAGCCAAGGTTATTCAAGCTAAATTTAGGAATAATCCCCTAGTTTTAATTTTAAATAAAGCCTTCCCTGAATTTTTGCCAGAACAAATGCGAATGATGGCCTACTATAGCGGTTTAGGTCAATTTTGGCGAATTATGGCCGATACTTTTTTAAGTTTATCCGATCTCTACGATGCCGGAAAAATTACCAGTATTCCCGAAGTGGTGGCACACATTAAGAAAAATTTAGTCGATAATGCTAGTCAAGCAATTGTCTATCAAGTAAAAATCAAAGGACAAACCTATGATCTTATCCCCAAATCGGCAGGATTAACCTTTCTTGCGGATACGGCAATCCCCTACGTTGAGGCGGTTTTCTTTCGCGGAACACCTTTCCCCGGTACAATTTCCTATAATGCCCAAGCCTATCAAATTCCCTACGATCAAGGAATGTTTGCCTATGGTGCTTTGTATGCAGATCCTTTACCCATCGGAGGTGCAGGGATTCCTCCCACACTATTAATGCAGGATATGCGTCACTTTTTACCAGATTATCTGCACGACATTTATAAAAAGAGTTTTCGTCAAGAGGAAGATTTATTAGTCCAGATTTGCGAAACTTTTCAAAAGTCGATGTTTTGTGTAACAACGGCAGCCATTCAAGGATTAGCACCTTACCCTTTAACTACCACAGATTTAAAAGAACAAAAAGCCAATCGCATCTATCTAGAAGCATGGATGAATCGCTTTGTCAAGTCAAGATTAGAATCGGTAAATCAATAATTATTCTGCCGATAAATCGGTAATTTTTGCAGTCAACAAACCCCCTTACATTTATGTCAGATATTAACGTCCAACTTCAGGATATTTTAGCTCAATTGCAATCTTTAAGCGAACGGGTTGCCCTCATCGAAGCGCGGCAGATGTTAGTACCGGACATCGAGCGCTATGGTAAATTACAGCAATTCCTAGCTGAGGGTAACTTTAGGGAAGCAGACGCAGAAACTCTCCGAGTTATCCTCGAAACTGCTGGCAGAACCCGCGATACTTTAACCCCAGAGGATATGATGCGGTTTCCCGTTAATGTGATTCGAGTACTCGATCGCCTTTGGAAAAATTATAGCGGCGATCATTTCGGTTTTAGCAATCAGGTGAAGTTATATTTTGCCGCCGGGGGTGATATTAACACCCTGCGTACCCAAGACGCGGAAACGATTAGAAAATTTGGGGAATTGGTAGGATGGCGCGATAAAGAGCAGTGGCGTATCGATGATTATGATCACTGGGATTTTAGTCTAGCAGCTCCAGAAGGCTGTTTTCCCGCTCTCTGGTGGAAGTCTCCCTACGGGTTAAAAATGGTGACTTTTTGTTTTACTCGCCTGATAGAGTGCGATTTATAGGCAATGAAAGGAATTATCGGCTATTTTCGGGCTTTATTGTCCCCCCAATTTGCCCCCACCGGGATAAGAGTGGCTGTAGTAGTGGGGACAATTTTATTGACAATTAACCACGGTTATGCTATAATCAGCGGCCGCATGACAAGCGATCGCTGGATGGCGGCATCACTGACTTATCTAGTTCCCTATCTGGTCAATGTTCATGGGCAGTATAGCAGTTATCGCCGTCAGCAGTGGCCGAAAAAATCCCAGCAATAAAGGCAATGAATATACCTCTAAGTGGTGATTTCTTTGACTCTAGGGAACTCCCTGTTAGCAGAGGGCTGCTATGATAGCGATCGAGACGAATATTCGGGTGACACAGATCTCTATTAGATATTTTAGCAACTACTTTATCATTCTTTAGCGATCGCTCTATTGGAATAAAGCAAAAATAGATATATGATCAAGACAAGATCTGCTTTCATAGCGATCAAGACGAATATTCAGGAGTTCGATTTACCATGGCTACTGTTTTATTGAAAACTGGCGAGTTCCGAGAAATCCCTGATGATCAGTTAATTTCTTTCATCGAGGAAAACCGAGATTTGATTCAAGATCGACAATCACGCAGAAAAAGAGCGATTAAAAGACCTATACCGTCCAATGTTACCTCTACCAGTACAAAATGACATCGATATTTGTTTCGTCATATTGGTAGATACCTTGTTCTGATTCTTCTTCCGTTTTCGAGTATTCCACCTTACACCGACGAAAAAGTCGGTATTGGGTTTTCTGGTTATCTTGAGGGTTTCCTCGATACTCCTCTTCTTTACCTAACTCTATATAAACGAATAGTTTTTTATATTTTCCGTAGACTGGCTCCCCCGATTTTGCCGAGTCAAATTCTAGCTCATTCAATGCTTTAATTCGTTTAATCATATTAGTGTTTAAGTTGGTTTTTGTTTTATAATATCCTATTATTGTGATTTTATTAGATTAGGTCGAGGTCTATTGTTTTGAGAGGAGAAGATGTGGCCAGATTTGTCACAGCAGTACCCGATAGTTTAGGAGATTGAAAATGAGTAAGTTTCAATTGTTTGATGGTGTTATACTAAGGGAATATCTACCTTTAATTGATGGCGGAATAGCTCCTATCGGGACAATTGTAGAAATTCTCAAAAATGGGGAAGCTTATCTAGTAGAATTATTTGGAGATTGGGTTAAATATGATGAGCAGGGAAATTTTGTCTGTGCAACTCAGACAGAAAAGGGAGCATTCCTCGAAACAATCGGCGTAGAAATTGTCTATCCTCATCAATTGGTGTTGACTTTTTCTGCCAAGCAAACGATGACCTTGACCTAAATCTATCCCCTTCCAATAGCGAGTGGGAATCTAATAATCTTTCAGTTTTAAAATGGTCGATTAAGACAATCAGAAGGAGATTTATCCCTCAATTTAATCTTGACAGACCACTAATTATCCTATCACGGCTCTTCTGGTTTCTGTGTGGAAACGGGGTCTATACTGATAGTTTCTTCAGCAAAATAGTCCTAAAAGTCTTTTCCAGTAAACATTTCAATATTTTATAAGCAAAAATTATTACATACATAAGTAAAAAATATCACAAAAAGTCGAGAAGAACCCTATCACTGATTATTGTTTACTGATAACTGGTCAAGTCTCCCATTTCCCCGCCCCCTATCCTAGTTATCTGTAGCCTACTTTTACTTTTAATTGGTGTAAAATAGCAGCAGTATCTACTCTAGGGTAAGATTAACTCCCTTAGCTAGGATTTGATAGATGCGATCGCTCTCTTTTCAGTAAGGCACTCGCGAGAAAAATACCCAGTATTGCCAATACAGCCATGGCATAAAAAGCATAAGTGTAAGTACCGAACCAATCGCGAATTCTACCGGTTACTAAAGTTCCGATCAAAGCACCGACACCGTAGGCAGTAAAAACAATACCGTAGTTTTGGGCGTAGTGGTCAGGATTAAAGAAGTTGAGAGTGGTAGCGGGAGCTAGGGCTAACCATCCCCCTAAACAAAACCAAAATAGACAAAAAGCCACTAGATAGCTAGTAACTGCCCCTTTTTCGGCCTTGACCATCAACAGACAACCAATCAAAATGAGTGTATAAGCCCCGATCGCTAGATAATGGGGTTTCCAGCGATCGCTTAACCAACCGAACAAAGGACGACTAATACCATTAAACAAGGCAAATATAGCAACACTACTAGCGGCTAACCCCGGATCAATCTGAATAATTTCCTCAGCGACGGGACTAGAAATACCGATAGCACTCAAGCCAATTAAAGCACCAATGGCATAGCAAAGCCATAAACCATAAAATGAGCGACTTTTCAGCATACTCACTGGATAATTGGCCGGAAAGTCGGATTTTCGATTAGCTAAATTTGCGGGGGGTTGCCAGTCTTGAGGGGGTAACTTCATTGTGATCGCAATAATCACAATAATTATTGTAAAGATAATCCCCAAAAATCTTAAACTTGGTCTAACGCTATATTCATTGATTAATCGATTGGCTAAAGGTGCGGTAATCAGGGGAGAAAGGCCAAATCCGATGATGGTTAAACCCACCGCTAAACCTTTTTTGTCGGGAAACCAGCGTGCCACCACTGCCATGGGAACACCGTAAGCGATGCCGACTCCCGTGCCGGCAATAACTCCGTAGGTCAGAATAATTGTCTGGATATGAGCGGCAAAACTAGCGAGAATATAGCCTAAACCGACGATAATTCCGCCGATAGCCGTCATCCTGCGAGTACCTACCCGGGGGATATAAAAACCGGCGATCGGCATAGAAGCGGCATAAAATACTAGGGCCACAGTGTAGGGTAGTAAGCTTTCCGTGGCGCTGAGATTTAACTCTGTTTCTAGGGGTTTTCTAAAGATACTCCAAGAGTACACCGTCCCTAAACAGAGTAAAACACCCATTCCTAGAGGTATTAATAACCATCTACCTTTGGCTGCGGGTAATCCCAAAACTGTCAACTCGGAATCATAATTACTGGTAGTCATAGATCGCCGTGACTCTTTCTTGACTTGCTGGCCAGTATTCTAGATGAGGTCATGGCTAATGGGGCCAATTTTCTGGAAAATTTTCCGATTAAAATAAGGGGCGAATTATTTCGCCCCCCTTTAAAAGTTTCCCCCCATCTATAGCTGAGGGACTTCTGAGGATTTTTAACTAAACTGCCGCGAAGTAAACTTTTGACTTCACAGGATCGGGAACCATGGTAGCATCCCCTTCTTGCCAACCGGCGGGACAAACTTCATCCGGGTGGGATTGGACGTATTGAATCGCTTTCAGAGTGCGGAGGGTTTCATCGACACTGCGACCGAAAGAAAGATTATTAATAGTAGCGTGTTGGATAACACCTTCTTTATCGATGATAAACAGACCGCGCAGGGACACTCCCGCATCAGGATCAAGAACATTGTAAGCGGTGCTGATTTCTTTTTTTAGATCCGACACCAACGGATAGGCCACATCACCGACACCGCCGGATTTTCTCTCGGTTTGAATCCATGCTAGGTGAGCAAATTCGCTATCGACGGACACCCCTAAAATCTCGGTGTTGATGCTGGCAAATTCGCTAACTCGATCGCTGAAAGCGGTAATTTCCGTGGGGCAAACAAAGGTAAAATCGAGGGGATAGAAGAATAAAACGACGTATTTACCCCGATAATCCGACAATTTGATGGTTTTGAACTCTTGATCGAAAACGGCGGTCGCGGTGAAATCCGGCGCCGCTTGTCCGACTCTTAAGCAACCTTCGGCGGTCATGCTTTTAATCTCCTTAATCTAGTTTCTGGGAAAATGCAACTATTTTTACATTCCTTAACAACTATATCATAGTCATAACGATTTTGAGTAGTCAGCAATCAGTTATCAGTGGCCAGCGGGGAGATAGGGTGATGGGGTGATGGGGGTTAGGTGTTAGAGCGGTTTGATCGGGCGAGAGAAAAACAATTTACCCACTTTTCGCACTTCTTAACATTCAATAGCTACAATCATGGATTTTTATCAAGGTTAAGAATTGTATTTTTTTTTCTCAGAAAAAATCAATTATTGAAAATGTTCTCAATAGTAGGTTCTACAATGAAGGTTTTTCGTCAAAACATCTTGGGGAATGTAAAAATATATAAAAGTATATGAAGATTTGCGGAATGTCGGATTTAATAAACTTCATAATGTTCACTTTCGCAGCCAAAATAAGAATTTAAGGACAGCGAAAGAGATCGTCACCTGGGGAAGTCAGCCCATCGTACAACTTAGTACAACTTTCTTGCCTCAACGCTCCGACCTGCTGCTGTCTGCTTTTACTTATAGTTGCAAAGACTATGTCATCAAGCGCTGGTAAATATCTATCCCCACCCCAACGTCAGCAACTTCTCGAAATCTTAACAGAACCAAATATCTCTGATGTTGATCGCAAACGGATTCAAATCATTCTTTTCGCTGACGAGGGCAAATCCCAGGCCGAGATCCGTAAGCTTCTCGATTGTACTGCCGCCACCGCTAGTAAATGGATACTGATCGCCGAGAGTGGCAAGATCGAGCGCTGGCAGAAATACCGCCGCGGTCGCCCTTCAAAAGTTGATCAACCTTACCTCGATCGCCTGAGGGAACTGATTAGTAAATCCCCCCGGGATTTCGGCTATTCCTTTAAGCGATGGTCGGGAGTTTGGTTAGCGCGGCATCTAGAGAAAGAATTCGGGGTCGCACTCACCCCCACCCACATCAATCGCCTCCGCAAACAGCTACAGCCGATCCGCATCGTCGATCTTTCTCCTTCAGCCAAAGCTTAAAACAACTATGCTCGATACTCACAGCCTCGTCAATCCCTGGCCAGAATTCCTGTCCGAAACCCAGTGGCGGAGTCTCCAGAAAACGGCGATCACCCTCTCTCCCGAAGCAGGTACACTGCCCCTACAGCCCGGATTATACCTAGTGGTTCGCGGCAAAGTTCGTATAGCGAACTCGCAGCAAAAAGAGATGATTGCGCTCAAAACCGGCGAATTTTTCGGTGAATTCTCCCTCTTTCCCCGATCGGGTTTTCTTCCCTACTCGGTTCGAGTCTCCGCAAAGGCGGAACTACTTCTTATCCCCGAGTCCGCCCTGAAGCCGATCCTGAAAAAACACCCCGCCCTGAAAAAAACATTACTACAACGGGCGCGGGAAATTGAGCAACTTCTTGGGACGAAGACAGAAGAAACGGACAAAAAAAGCGATCGAGCCTATTTTCCCTCTCCGGCGCAGCGGTTAGGTCACTGGATCGGTCAATCCCTCCGCCGTTATCCCTTCTTCGAGCAACAGTCCGCCTCCGATTGCGGGGCGGCCGGTTTAGTCATGATCGCCCGTTATTGGGGCAAAAGAATCAGCGTCAACCGTTTGCGGGAAATGGCCAACGTCAACCGCGACGGGGCATCCCTGAAGGGACTGATCACCGCGGCGGAAAATATCGGCCTCTCCACCCGTCCGGTAAAAGCGACTCTAGAGGGATTAGGGAAACAGCCCCTACCGGCGATCGCTCACTGGGAAGGCAAACACTTCGTTGTTATCTGGAAAATTACCCCCAAACAGGTGATTATTGGCGATCCAGCGATCGGGCAATTAACCCTAAGTCGTGCCGAATTCACCAGTAAATGGACGGGATTCACCCTGCTGCTCCAACCGAACCAGAAATTCCGGGACACGAAAGAGGATAAAACCTCTCTCTGGCAGTTTTATCGCTTACTGGAACCCCATTGGTTCGTACTGCTGGAAATTTTCGTCGCCTCGCTTTTTATCCAGATATTCGGCTTAATTACGCCGATTTTCACCCAGTTAATCCTCGATCGGGTAATCGTGCAGGGGTCCTTAACTACCCTTTGGGCAATGGGGATCGGTGCGCTAATTTTCGGGGTTTTTCGGGTGGCAATTACCGGTTTACGCGCCTATCTCCTCGATCACACCGCTAATCGCATCGATACGGCATTAATCACCGGTTTTATCCGCCATACCCTCAGCCTTCCCCTCGGTTATTTCGAGTCCCGCTATGTGGGCGATATTATTTCCCGCGTCGGGGAAAATCGCAAGATTCAGCGTTTTCTCTCTGGGGAAGCTCTCTCGATTTTACTTGACTTATTAACGGTTTTCGTGTACGTGGCGGTGATGTTCCGCTATAGCTGGCAATTAGCCCTCATCAGTTTAGCGATTGTGCCACCGTTCCTTCTGCTGGCGTTAATTTCTACCCCTTTTCTCCAGCGAATATCCCGGGATATTTTTCAGGCGATCGCTAAAGAAAGCAGTTACCTGATCGAGATTTTAACCGGTATTCGTACCGTCAAATCTACCGCCACAGAGCGATCGACCCGTTGGCACTGGGAAGACCTTTTCTCGGTGGAGGTCAAGAAAAATTTCTCCGGGCAGATCATCGGCAATAATCTCCAGATATTCAGTAATCTGATCGAATCTTTAGCGACGACAGGGTTACTCTGTTTCGGTGCCTATCTAGTGATTCAAAATCAATTATCGATCGGACAATTGATCGCCTTTAATATGCTTTTTGCCCAGATCATCGCGCCTTTTCAACGCTTAACCGTTCTCTGGACGCAATTTCAAGAAGTCAATATCGCCGTCGAGCGGATTAACGATGTACTAGACGCAAAGCCGGAGGAGAATTTAGAGGAACTTTCCCGTCAGTTTCTCCCGGAATTACAGGGACATATTCGCTTTGAAAATGTCAGCTTTCGCTACCACACCGACAGCGATCGCAATGTTTTAGAAAACCTCAGTTTTGAGATTTTACCCGGTCAAACCGTTGCCCTCGTCGGTCGGAGCGGTTCGGGAAAAACCACGATCTCGAAATTACTGATCGGCCTCTATCCCCCCACCGAGGGGAAAATCTCGATCGACGGTTACGATCTGAGTACGATCGCCCTCAGTTCCCTCCGGCAACAGGTGGGAGTCGTCGATCAGGATACTTTTCTCTTCGGTTCCACGATTCGGGAAAATATCAGTTTAGGTCATCCCGATCACCCCCTAGAAAATGTGGTGGTCGCGGCGAAATTAGCGGGAATTCATGACTTTATTCAATCACTGCCGATGGGGTACGAAACCCAGATCGGCGAGGGTGGAGGGCTACTTTCCGGGGGACAGAGACAACGGATCGCCATCGCTCGATCGCTAATGGGAGAGCCGCGCTTATTAATCCTCGATGAAGCCACTTCCCACCTCGATACCGAATCGGAACGGATTATTCAAACAAATCTCCAGAAAATTCGGCAGAATCGCACGATGGTGATTATCGCCCATCGCCTCTCTACGGTGCGGAACGCAGATTGTATTCTCGTTCTCGATCGAGGGGTATTAGTCGATAGTGGAACCCACGAAGAATTAATGGCCCGTCCCGGTATTTACCGTAATTTGAACTCTAATCAATTGAGTGAATAACTATGACCACCAATCTAGACAGAGAGCGCGATAACTGGTCTTTCCAGACCAAGGAATTGATCGATACTTTACCCCTACCCTGGACGCGTGGTTTACTCTATTTTCTGATTATTTTCGTCTCGATCATTCTCCCCTGGGCGATATTCTCAAAAGTCGATGAAACGGGTGTCGGACCAGGAAAACTGGAACCCCAAGGAGAAACAGTCAAAATCGATGCTATCGCGACGGGAAAAGTGGAAAAAATCTATGTCCGTGAAGGCCAAGAGGTGAAAGCAGGACAACCGATTTTAACCCTAGATTCCTCATTAATCGGCAAGGAAATACAACAAATTGAGGAGAAAATAGAAGGACAAAAAAGCCGTCTTTCCCAACAGAAACTTGTCAAAAGTCAGTTAGAGATTTCTTTAACCACCCAAAGCCAACAAAATCGCGCGGCAGCAGCGGAAAAAGAAGCCTCGATCGAGCAAGCGCGGGAGAATGTGGACGCATTAATCAAGAAAGCGAAAATATCCCTAGAAGAACAACAGGCGCGGGTAAATCAAGCGAAAACCGCCCTCGCACGCAGTCAGACCGATTATCCGATTCTCAAAAGTCGTTATCAAACGGCTTTAAAAGAAGTCGATCGCTACCGAAAAGCGTGGGAGGATGGCGCGATATCGGAGGTGCAATTCATCGAGCGCGAGGACAATGCCAAGGAGCGCCAACAACTCTACGAGCGGGGAAAAGCGGAGGTAAAAGAAAATCAACATAAACTAGCGGAATTAGAAAGCAACCACCGTCAGACGAGTCAACAAACGAGCGCCGATATCGCCCAAGCGCGTCTGCAATTACAGGAGCGGCAGCGGGGTTATCAAAGTCTCCGCCATTCCAACGAGTTGGCACTCTTAAGGATACAGGAGCAGATTAACAATCTAGACACGGAGATCGCAACACTGGCATCGGAAATCGCCCAAAGCGAGAGCCAACGGCAAGCGCTCCAAATCCAACTAAGTCAGAGGGTTTTAAAGACGAACACCGACGGCACAATCTTTTCATTACCGATTAAACGCGCGGGTGCGGTGGTGCAGTCGGGAACGCGGGTTGCGGAGATAGCACCGAAGGGATCGCGGTTTATTCTCAAGGCAGAAATGCCCACGGATCAAAGTCAATTTCTCCGCGCCGGTATGCCGATAAAAGTCAAGTTCGATGCCTATCCTTTTCAGGATTACGGCATTATCGGCGGCAAGATTACCAAGAAATCACCGACGGCGATCGAAAAGGAAACGCCCAACGGAAAAATTAACGTTTTCGAGCTAGAAATTCAACTCGATCGCTCCTGTATTCAAAAGGGAAATCAATGTATTCCCCTCAATCCGGGAGATACGGCTACCGCAGAAGCGATCGTCCGTCAGCGTCGGGTGATCGATTACATCCTCGATCCCTTTAAGGATCTGCAAAAAGATGGGTTAAAACTCTAGTTTTTTTAGGTATCGAAGCCAAATTACTTACACTCCTCGCTAACCCTCTTGCCTATCTCAACTAGGAAATTAATTTCGCATAACTGTTTAAGGAGTCATTATGTCCCATAGTATCACAATCACCAATCAAGACCTTATCCAACAGCTTAAGCTATCGGGGAAAGTCCCCGAAATGGCCGAGGGAATTATCGCTCGGAAAATCATCACCGAAACTGCCACGGAAGCGGGGATTAAAAACACAACTGACGAGTTACAACAGGCGGCCGATCAATTCCGTCTCGCCAAAGGATTACATAACGCCAAATATACATGGAATTGGTTGCAAAAACAGGGCTTATCCCTAGATGATTTCGAGGAGATCGTTCAATTCAATTTACTATCGGGTAAATTAGCCGAACATCTTTTCGCAGACAAAATTGAATCCTATTTCGTCGAACACCAGCTAGATTATACCGGCGCGGTGATCTACGAGGTGGTGTTAGCAGATCAGGCGATGGCAGAGGAGTTGTATGAATCGATTCAGGAGGAGGAAATCAGCTTTCAGGAAGTAGCGCATCGCTATATCGAGGATGTGGAATTACGACGTAAGGGTGGTTATCGCGGTACTGTTTACCGTAAGGATTTACGACCGAATCTTTCGGCCGCAATTTTCGCCTCGGATTCTTCTCGATTGTTGAAACCGCTGCAAGGCGATCGAGCTTTTCACCTGATTTTCGTCGAGGAAATCCTTAAGCCGAAGTTAACCGAGGAGTTGGCTCTGAAAATCGGTGTTGATTTGTTTAACGGCTGGATGAAGGATAAGATTCAGGAAATAGAATACGAGTTAAGTAATTAATTGTGGATGGGGTGGGTTATGCTCACCCCGCGAACGGTCGGTTAAATATTTTTAAACTTAACTTTCATTTATAATCGAATGTGTGATAATATTATATCATCCTTGATGAACAAAATTAAAACAAACATTATTTAATAACAACAAAGAGGATAGAATTTGAATTTTGAGAACTTAATCTTTTCTAGTCACGCGATACGGCAGATGTTTTTCAGGCGTATCGGTGATCGAGAGGTCAGACAAGCGATCGCCTATGGGGAAATTATCGAGGAAAATTTAGAGGATACGCCTTTCCCTAGTTATCTAGTTTTAGATTTTATTGATGGTAGAGCGCTTCATGTAGTTATATCCTATGATGAGAGTACAAGAACAGCGTATGTAGTGACCGCCTATATTCCTGATCGAGAGTTATGGACGGATAATTTTAGAAAAAGGAGATAAAAGATATGGAATGTGTCATCTGTAAGCGCGGAACAACTCGATCGGGTTTCGTAACTGTTACTTTAGAGAGAGATAATTGTATCGTGATTTTAAAACAAGTCCCCGCCGATATCTGTCAAAATTGCGGGGAGTATTATCTAAGCGAGTCGGTTACGGCAGAGGTTTTACAGAAGGCCGAGGATGCGGTTAATAAAGGTGCGGAAGTAGAGATTATTCGCTATGTCGCTTAAGTACACTATAAAACTATAAAATTAATACAATATGGATTAATAAAATACCAATAATCCGATTATTCTTGAGTGAGTTTATTAAGCCTAAAAATAAACAAAGGTATTTTTAATACATACACTTTTAAAAATCTCTGAATTTATTTATTAACATAATTCCCAGTTAATTAAAAAATAAATAACTCAATTAAGTTGGCTTGGTTGGTTCTCTTTGCTTCCAACAAGACAGGTTCAGAGTTTTTTGTACATAAATTACTTATTTTTGTTTCTTTAAATAGCTTGGAAGCCCGTTGTTTAATCGGTTTTGATGATGTTTTTGTAAAAAATAGTCTTTAAAAAAGAACAAAAATAACTCAATTATCTTTTTTTTGTTCGATTTTGATAGTTGATCTGGTGTTGAAAAAAATTGTTATTGTTTCCTTGAATCAATAATTTGATTCATTCATTTAGCGAAAATTTGGAGAATACATCTCATGGCTAACATCAAAATCAACGAGATCAAAAACACGGTGACTAACGAAATTATCGAGCTTCGCACCGATGCCGCTAACGACAGTCAAGAAAGCATCACTGCTTTTAAAACTTTACGCCAAGTGGTAGGTGGTCGTTGTCGATGGCCTCAAATCTGCTAATATCTAATCGATAAAAAATCTAGATTTTCAGTTTTTTATCGTTCTCTCTTTTTGATTTTCACGATAGTTTAACAAGCCAAAATACTGCGTTGACTATCGTGGAAATACTAACCAGATAAAGATCGCATTTCTTGAGAATATGTATGCTATTTTTAAACGATTTTCCGATCACTTGGAGCCATCGCCCTTATTTCGATCTTAGTCCCTATCAATCTGGCGCTTGGCATATTCAGGGAATTGACTATAGTTATCGAAATCTTGTCTCCGAAGTGCGAGATACTAATACGTCGTCCGTGAACCCGGTTACTCTCGTTCACCCCGCTTCTTTTCGAGAGCAATTGATTCGAGAGACCGGTCTTTTTCAATACCCAATTAACGATCCTCTCACCCTCCCCGATGAGTTGAGAACCGAACGTTGGAGAGTTCTTTGCGAGCATTTAGAGCATTATCGTGAGCTTTCACCCGCTACTCAACTGAAAACAATTAATTTATTATCGAGTTTATGCTTTCATGAAGCGATTACTCGCTATATTCCCGCAATTAGCGATGAAAACATTGGCAGAGACCCCACGTTCGCTAGATTAGCTTACAGCCTGGCGATGTCTAAAATCCTTTGTCAAGAAGATATTGGTACATCAGAAAATCTCGAAGATTTTCAACGAATCTTTCAATACGCTTCTAAAGAAAGCCTGAAGGTTTTCGGGGCGGCCGTAGAACTAATCGCTTTACACGCTACTGTATTTCGAGACATAGCCGCAGTAGCTCATTGGCGAGAAGTGGCAAGGGAAAAACTCGATCACCTTGAAACGATCAGAGGAAATTTCGAGTTTAAACATTTAACCAGTGTTTTCAAGCGTGCGGCTGTTTTCGCTCCACTTCTGCGGGGTGAACGAGAAACGGTTGTCCGTGAAATGGATATCTGTCAATCCCTGGCGGAAGAACTAACCCGCGAGTGTAAAAACGAGACCGAGAGAATTGCCGCCCATGAAAATCTGACGACGGTTTTTGAGAGCCGAACAAAAGAAGCTCTCTGGTTAGGCGATATTGATCTCGCCGAAGAGAGATCGAAGAAAATGGTGGCGATGGAACCTCTTTACTCTCGTTATCGCCTGCAACTGGGGGAAATTTTACTGAAACAAAATAAATTTGAAGAAGCGGCGAAAATCTATCGTTCTGCCACTAGACTCGGCCCACCTGGAATGGCGATCGCTTGGTTTATGGCCGGCCAATGTCACGAACGATTAGGAGAGATAGACATCGCCTGTGATTGCTATCTAGCTTCCCTACAGATGGATGAATTGGGTATCTCCGCCGTGGAGAAAATTAACAAATTGGCCCCCCGGCTAGGTAACTCGATGCTGACCGATTGGAGTACCATGCGTCTAGAACAATTACTGGAACAACAGGGAGGTATGGTCTCTAAAACGAAAACTTCCTATATTCCTGAAGCAGCTTCTGCACTGAAATTAGCGGGTGAACGCGAACTCTCTCAAATTTAACTCAAGGTGATCGAGGAATTCGGGAAAGATTCTACCTCGATCGCCCCGCAGCCGGAATTCCCTTAGAAGAATTTCTAACCCCTCACTGAATCGCCTGTTTTAAACTACGACAGAATTCTTCAAGGGATTTTAACCCTTCGCTGGGGGAATTATCGGCCAGACGTTTAACCATGGCACTGCCGACAATTACCGCATCAGCACCCCAGTTTTTCACCTGTAGTGCCTGTGTTGGGTCAGAAATGCCAAATCCTACCCCCACGGGTTTATCGGTGACAGAACGGATAGAATCGAGCAATTCCTCCACTCTGGTGGCCACTTGGTTCCGCATTCCCGTCACTCCCGTGACACTCACCAGATAAATAAAACCTTGGGATTGCAGGGCGATCGCTTGTATTCGTTCCGGGGGACTGGTAGGCGCTACCAATAAAATCACCTCAATTCCCTTAGCGGCAGCCGGTTGCAGCAGACTTGCCGCTTCCTCTAGGGGTAAATCGGGAACCACCAAACCACTCACCCCGGCTGCTTTTATTTGGTCTAAAAAGACATCTATCCCGCGATGATAGATGGGATTATAGTAAGTAAAGAGAATAATGGGAGCTTTCACCTCTCCCTGAGCATTTTTGACGATTTCTAGCACATCTTCCAACTTGACACCCCGATTTAAAGCGCGGGTGGCCGCCGCTTGAATAACCGGACCATCCGCAAGAGGATCGGAATAGGGAACCCCCAACTCGATCAGATCGGCCCCTGCCCGGTCTAAAATGCGTAAAGCTTGGGCAGTGGTAGATAAATCGGGATCACCAGCAGTAATAAAGGGAATTAAGGCACAATTCCCCTGGGAACGGAGAGAACGAAAACACTCGGAAACAGCAGTCATCGAAAATTACTGAAGACATAAAGCACCGTCTATTATCTCATGGCGGGGAATAGCTCACCGCCGGTCGCCACAAGCTCAGGTAAAGAGTTTTTCGAGTAATACTTAAGGAATATTGACAAAATGGCGATCGAGGTTAGAATAGGCTCAGTCTGACAGTTTTAAAAAAATTTCTTGGATAATAAGGGTTTTCATTCCGCTTTTTCCAGTACACAATAGGACTACTGCCCGATTGGGTTTCGTATAATCAAACACCATATATCTATGTTTTCCATTTACATTCTCACTCATAACGAAGAAATTGATATTGCCGCCTGTGTGGAATCGGCACTTCTATCCGATGATGTGATTGTGGTTGACTCCTACAGTAGTGATCGTACTGTAGAGATTGCTTCTCGTTATCCAGTGCGCGTGGTTCAGCATCAATTCGAGAGCCATGGTAAACAAAGAACTTGGATGCTAGAAAATATCGAGACTAAATACGATTGGGTTTATATTCTCGAAGCAGATGAAAGGATAACACCCCAACTCTACGCAGAATGTCTGCTGGCCACTCAACAGACAGAATTTACTGCTTTTTATGTGGCCGAAAGAGTTATGTTTATGGGAACTTGGATCCGTCGCAGCACCCAGTATCCCCGTTATCAAATGCGTCTATTTAGAAAAGATCAAGTCTGGTTTAGCGATTATGGTCACACGGAAAGAGAAGAATGTCGAGGAAAAACCTCTTTTTTACAAGAAACCTATCCCCATTATACCTGTAGTAAAGGTTTAAGTCGTTGGATTGAAAAACATAATCGTTATTCTACCGATGAAGCAGCAGAAACCCTACATCAGTTGGCTAACGGTGGTGTTAGTTGGAAAAATTTATTTTTTGGTGAAACCGAAGTAGATAGACGGAGAGCTTTAAAAGATTTATCTCTAAGATTGCCTTTTCGTCCCCTGCTTCGTTGGTTTTATATGTATTTTATCTTGGCAGGAATTCTCGATGGTAAAGCTGGTTTTGCTTGGTGTACTCTGCAAGCTTTTTATGAGTATTTGATCCTCTTAAAAGTGGCAGAAATGAAACAGGGTTTACCCACTCCCCCCGAAGTGAGAAATCGTTTTCATACCCCGCAAAATGGTAACAATAGTAATTCCCATAGTCCCGATTTCGTCTCCTTAAAAGGAAAAGCCGATTAACATTCAACCATGATTAATCAGCCGGCAATCACCTAACAACAACCTAGGGACAAAAAAAATGCCAATCCACCTACTCAGTGGTTAATTTTCACGGGGAATATAGCCGTTTGACTTCACCCAATAGTTACTTGACTGGTATCGACGCTGGTTGCCCCATGCACTTTACTGGCAATTGCTACCATTTTATTTAAAGTCGCCTGATTGGAAACCTTGCCTTTTAGTACAACTTTACTACCAGTTTGAGCGACCCACAATTTGTCTTCATCAGCTAAATCCGGTGTCTCGTCAAAAGCTAAAACTACTCGTTTAGCTAGGCCGCTTTCGTCGTATTTTCCATCTAATCCGACTCTTTCGGGGGGAATACCCGCAGCAGCGGCTTTCCCTGCGATCGCACTAGCGGCATCGGCCGGTTTATCTAAGCCAAAAATTCTTTTTAACCAATCCATTGCTAACACTCCTGATTGAGTTCTAAAACCCCAATTTCTTTAAGAGGGATTTGGTGGAAACGATGTGTCGATCTAATCCTAAACGATCGGGACTGACTCCCACCGCTAAAGCGACTAATTGGGAAAAATGTAACACGGGTAAACCTAAACTTCGACCGATCGCTTTTGCCACTTCCGGTTGTCGGGAATCAAGATTAAGATGGCATAAAGGACAAGGGGTGACTAAACAATCGGCCCCCGCTGCCATGGCCTCTAAAATGTGTTTTCCTGCCATTTGGAAGGATTGGGTGGTGGCATAACTGGACAGGGGCCAACCACAGCATTGAGTGCGTCCTTGATAATAAATCGGATTGGCCCCCACGGTCCGAAAGACATTTTCTAGAGATTCCGGCTGAAAAGGATTATCGTAGGGGAGAGTATCCTGGGCCCGCAGGAGATAACAACCATAAAAACCGGCACAATTTAAGCCTGATAAGGGACGAATCACCTTGGCCGCCAGATTATCTAAGCCATAATCGCCGACAATTGCCCAGAGTAGGTGCTTAACCGTCGTCGTACCTTGGTAGGGGGAACAATGTTCTTTCTGTAAATAATTATTAACTTCCTCAACATAATTGGGATTATTATGCTTTGCTTCCTTCAAGCGCTCATCCACATGACCGATCACCCCTTGACAGGTGCTACAGTGAGTCAACAGGGGTAAATTGAGGGCTTCCGCTAGGGCAATATTACGCGCATTGACGGCATCTTCCAAGAGTTGCGAATCTTCCTTATAGGTTCCCGAACCACAACAGGCAGCTTTTTTGAGTTCGACTAAATTAATCCCCAAAGCTTCCGTCAGGGCTGCCGTGGATAAATATAGTTCCCGACAGGCACCTTGGGCGACACAACCGGGAAAATAAGCATACTGGAGATTGTTGACTGTCATGGATTCTAGGAAATTACTACTCATTACCTATCTATCATCTTGGACCCCTTCCCCTCTGTCATCACTAAAGTCATGGAATTTCTTAATAGACACCCTTTTGTGAGCTGCTCCCAACAAGTGTATGCTAGTTTGCCCCCCGAAATAATATCCAAAAACGAGGAGAGCCATCTCAACAGTATAATGCCTCTCCTTGAGAAAAATTGTTGTTTTGAGGAGTCGGTTGTACCAATGGCAATCTGTCCGGTCAAGAGGTGATTTACCGGTAGAATTGAGAGTGCAGCCGAGAAATTACGGCCAGAAACCCTATTTTGTCTGCTTACGCCGCTTGAGGGAGGGTGATAACAGCATCAAAGTCAGCACGGCTAGGGAAAACCGAGAGAACCCGATCGAGTTGGGTTAATTCAAAGATAATCTTGACTGAAGGTGGAATAGAACAGATATTGAAGGATTTTTCTTGACTTTGAGCCAGACGAAAGGCAGTAACTAAAGCCATTAATCCAGCGCTGTCGAGGAATTCCACCCTACTCATATCCACGAGAAAAGTGATAGAGCGACTCTGGTTAACCAGATTGGTGAGCTGCTCTTGAAATTCTAGGACGTTAGCGGCGGTAATATAGCCGTTTGGCTCAAATAGAGCAATTTCCGGGACTTTTACAGGACTTTTCATGGCTGGGCTTTGAAATTCATAAATGAACCTTTTAACTGGAGATCAGATACCGCTATTATGTCCTAACTTTCTGATTTTGCAACCCCGGTCTTGATAAATTTCCTCTCTCCTGAAAAGATTAATCTTTTTTTAATCTTTCCCCTGTGGGAAGGAACCACTTTTAGGTTAACCTGATGATCCGGGGAGTAAAGAGGAACAGTGATCAAGGCTTATTAGGGCGAATACCAGGGGAAAGTCGTTAGGTTTAAGCTCTAATCCCGAATGACTGATGATGAACCAGCATTATACTGGTATTTTTGCTGAAATAAAGTAAAGCCTGATACAGAAACTAGATTTATTGAACTAGAGTAAGAAAATTGTGGATACCCAGCCGACTATCCGCCAATTAGTGGAACAAGCCCTATATTATCGTCAAATCACGCCAGAAATCGAAAACGGAATTAATGAACTCCTCGCTCGTCTTGGCTACGTTTCCGATGTGGATTATGAGGCCCTCGAGTTACTCATGGATGAAATGGACGAAGGCCGGATTAATCTCGTTCCGCGTCGGTAAATTCAGTTATCAGTTATCAGTTATCAGTTATCAGTAGAGAAAGACATTGCTGCGATTTTTGTCAATTGTTTTCGCTCAAGAACGAACGCATCAATTAAGTATCTTACCAGATAAAGATTTGGTCGATTTAAGCCCCCCGATCGAACCAGACCAAGTAACGAAGAACCTCACTGATACCAAATCCGTTTTTAATAGTGTGATTAACTCTCAAGTTATGAATTGTTTCTCCCCACACCCCACACCCTACACCCTACACCCCACACCCCACTATCCTATACTTTTTAAACAGGATTTAGTATGATTACTGATTACTGTTTACTGTTTACTGTTTACTGATTACCGAACCATCCGCCAAAACCCAATTTCCCCAAATTTCCCCAAATTAATATAATTAACTTCAGGCCTTCTCCTAACCTGATTTTTTCGATGATTCCTTTAACTCTTAATCTCTTGCAAGGTTCCGTTACTTTTCGTTTCAGTCCCAGTGCTGCTCTGGATTTGCAAAGGGAAATTAACATTTTACTCGATCGCCTGAAAGCGATCGCCAGTAATGCCGCTAGTGGGGGTAAACCCCAACCCCAAAAACCGCTGGAATATCAGCACACTGGTGATGTATTTCTGGAAGTGTTTTGTAATCCCAATATTTATCCGAGTCCTTTTTCGGCTAAAGTTTTGTTAACGGTTCGTGATGATCGCCTACGCTTAACCACAGAAGCAGAATTAACCCGTGTAATCGAGGATTTAGAGCGTTATATCGACCAAAATAGTTAGAATCGGGGGATTTTTGGGGTTTCGACCTTTCCCTGTCGTCCCACCTCTCCCCATCTGATTATTCTTCTCTAGCTTGCCATGTTACCGACCGATTTATTGATTTCCCGTCAAAATGGCGAGACAATTATTCCCAAACGCTTACCGCTCGCTGGCGACTATCTGGCGATCGCCAAAGAACAAATCAGCTGTTTTCAGGAAAGTATCGGTGAAACTAAGGGAGAATTAAGCCAAAAACTCCTAATCTTGGAGGGAGACAGTCCCGATTATAAAATTAAACGGGGATTTGCTCACCTATTAACCAATCATTTTGCCACCTTTGAGATTATTAGTCCCTTAGAACCGCAGGAATTAAGAAAAAGAGTTTTTGAACAAGCGGCTAACTTTGTCCCTATTCCCCAAAATCGATCGCTAATTCTGGGGAAAATTGCCCAGCAACTCAGCCAAGAATTAAATCAAGAAATTTTTCCAGTGGCTCTAGAAAAAGGACTCTATGCTGATTTAGCGGAGAATAAAATTCTCACTCAATTTGATGCTCCCACCCCCGAAAACTTAATTCATCGTTTTAACCTCTCGCAAATTCAAGGTATTTTTTATCGGGCCAGTTATTTAATTATCAACGTCCATCGCAATGATCCGGGGGAATATAAATATCTCTTTCGCTATCTAAAACTATTTCGTTTAATGACTTATATCGAAGGGGATGCCGACACGGGATTTACTATTACTATCGATGGTCCCACCAGTTTATTTAAAGCTAATAGTCGTTATGGCATTGAAATCGCTAAATTAATTCCTGCCTTACTCCATGTGACTCACTGGAATTTGAAGGCACAATTACAGTATAAAGATTCCTATACAGGAACTATTAAAAAACAACAGTTCAATTTAGAGGATAACTGTGGTCTGGTGTCCCATTATTCCCCGGGTAAACCCTACGATAGTATGTTAGAGGAATCTTTCGCTAAACGTTGGTTACAGTTAAAAACTGAATGGCAACTAGAAAGGGAAGTGGATTTATTGCCTTTACCCGGAGGAGTGATGATTCCCGATTTCCGTTTAGTACATCCCGATGGTCGCGTTTTTCTCCTGGAAATTGTTGGTTATTGGCGACCAGAATACCTACAAAAGAAATTTTTACAGGTCAAATCGGCCCAAGCAAACAATCTAATTTTAGCCGTATCGGAACGGTTAAATCTAGAAAAAGCTGGAGTTAAATTTCAAAATCTACCCGCTCAGGTTATCTGGTTTAAAGATAAATTATCACCCCAAGCAGTGTTAGAAGTTTTAAATTAAAGGGTTAAGAAGCTAAAAGCGGAAGTATGATTTAATACTCCCGCTTTGGTTTAATCAGACTAGGTTAACTCTTTCGCTCAAGACCGGACAATGAGAGCTACATCATTGAGCAATGGCAGGATTGATGGACACTTTCACCACTTTATTTTTTTCTTCTTCCGCTTTCGGGAGGGTGAGATTGAGAATGCCATCTTTGTATTCAGCAGCCACGTTATTGTTATCAACCTGAACCGGTAGAGGAATAACCCGATGGAATTTACCATAACGGAATTCAGTGCGGGTAAATCCTTCTTCTTCGGTTTTAATTTCCGATTTTCTTTCACCATTAATGGTCAGACTATCGGCTGTTACTTCCACGTTGAGGTCTTTGGCTTCCATACCAGGTATTTCCAGTTTAAGCTGAACTGCCTCTGGCGTTTCGGTAATTTCCGCCGCTGGGATGAAGGACAACCCCATTTTTTCGCCATTGCCTACATCAGTCGGCACAAGACGGTCAAACAAGCGATTCATTTCTTTTTGTAGGCTTTCTACTTCTCTGAAAGGTTCCCAACGTATAAGTGCCATATAAGTCACCTCCGAAGTTTTCTTAACGCTAGAGATGTTGGTTTATCTCTACACTTTTAGGGTAGATAAAAGATTCTCAGACCGGGGTAGGGTTTTCGCTATTGAGTTTTTCCAGATTCCCGTACTATCTTCTATACTAGAGCTAGGTGAAAAAGTTTTGCGTCGGGAAGTGGGGTGTGGGGTGTGGGAATTATAAATTATGAATTATGAATTATAAATTATGAATTGGGAATTATAAATTATGAATTGGGGAGTGGGAAATGGGGAGACCACTTCGTGCGCGATGTTCGGACGTTCGGACGTTCGGTGAGGCTCAGTCGAGCCGTTGCGGGGGAAGTGGGGTGTTTTCTCAGTGAACTGATAACTGATAACTGATAACTGATAACTGATAACTGATAACTGATAACTGACTCCACCAAGAGACTTTTTTAGTAAACCCTAATTAGGGTTTGCTGAATAATGGTAAAAACCTTACAGGAAAGGGCTTTTAGCTTGATTGAGAGCTTCCCAAATGCACTTAAATCTGCTAGAATCTCTTAAAACCCTTGCATCACCCTTGCATCACCCTTGCAT
>NZ_JADBTB010000026.1:0-2879 GCF_020246405.1 Microcystis sp. M083S1 | reverse complement strand
TTTTATGGGCAGATATTTTAAAACTGTCTCTTGAAGCTAATTATGATGATTATCTTGAAAAAAAATGATAATTAGACAGAAGTTCTCTTGTTCACATAGAGAACTTTATCTTCTTTTGTTTTCAAAATGAGAATTGCTGGATAGGGGAAGCGTTGTTGGCTTATTCGCGATGAATCCGCTACCGAAGGAATTCCTGCCATTGCTCTTGGTGTTCGCCCCTTTATTCTCCCGACCGACATGGCACTCGGCACTCGTACTGCTGGTGGGAGCGATTCTCGCGCCGGGAAAGCGGACGGTTAGTGCGATCTTGAGGGTGATGGGATTAAAAGATGAGCCTCATTTCCAAAAGTATCATCGCGTCCTCAACCGAGCGGTCTGGTCAAGTTGTAGGGCGAGTCGTCTGTTGTTACAACAGTTGGTCAAGGTCTTCGCCCCGGACGGGGTGTTAGTGATGGGTATCGACGACACGATCGAGCGGCGATGGGGTAAACGTATCGCGGCCCGGGGTATCTACCGTGACCCGGTACGTTCGAGCGATAGCCATTTCGTCAAAACCAGTGGGTTACGTTGGTTAAGTCTGATGTTGTTAGTAGAGATCCCGTGGGCGAAACGCTTGTGGGCATTACCTTTTCTCACGGTTTTAGCCCCCTCCGAACGGTATGACCAATCACGGGAACGACGGCATAAATCTCTGAGCGAGCGGGCGCGGCAAATGCTCGTTCTGGTGTTTACGATGGTTTCCCGATCGGGCGCTCGTTCTCGTTGCCGATAGTAGTTTCGCCGCTTTGGAGTTACTCGAATCTCTCCGACAACTCCCGAGGGCGGTTCATGTCGTGACCCGATTACGCTTAGATGCCGCTCTCTACGAACCGCCTCCCGAACGGAAGCCGGGACAAATGGGTCGTCCTCGAAAAGTGGGGAAACGATTGCCAACCCTCAAGGCATTACTCGATGACCCGGCGACCGTCTGGCAGTCATTGACCGTTGAAGGATGGTACGGGGGATGCTCAGGGCAACTACAATTCGCTTCGGCAAAATGCGTTTGGTATCATACCGGACTTCCTGCCGTCCCCATTCGTTGAGTCCTCGTCCGAGATCCGAAGGACCAATTCGAGCCACAAGCTTTTCTCTGTACCGACCAAGACGCTACTCCAAGACAAATTCTGTTATGGTTCCGACAACGTTGGCAAGTGGAAGTCACTTTTGAAGAAGTACGGGCGCACTTGGGAGTGGAAACCCAACGTCAATGGTCTAATCTCGCTATTTCCCGTACCACACCCGCGTTATTTGCCTTATTCTCGATAATTGTTCTCCTCGCCGAACGCTTGCAAGCCTCATCAATGGATTGCTCCCTGCCTCACTCCGCTTGGTATCACAAAGAATTTCCCACGTTTATCGATGCGTTAGCTTGGGTACGTCGGCATTTTTGGACGGCTCGACTTTTTCGATTATCGGGAGCGAACACCGATATGGTGAAAATACCAAGAGCCTTGCTGGATACATGGGAGGCTCTATTATGCTACGCCGCTTGAAATGGATAAAGTCGAGGTAAGAGGATGTTTGAAAAGTCAGGAGACCACTAGGGGTAGTGTAGAGATCTAGATGTTCCGACCGTCTTGAAGATGACAACAAACCTAAAAGCCTATCCTGGAGACCTGACACGAGCGCAGGCCGAATTACTCCTCCCTCTCATCCCACCGGCCAAAAAAGGGGGTCGCCCCCGAAGCGTAGATATGCTCGGTGTCATCAACGCCCTATTTTACGTCCTCTGTACGGGATGTGCGTGGCGGTGGTTGCCCCATGACTGCCCGCCTTACGGGACAGTATACGACTACTTCAGAAAGTGGACTCAAGACGGAACGTGGGTAAAAATCCATGACCGTCTCCGAGATTACGTCAGGATAATGGAAGGTCGTCATCCCTCTGCCAGCGCGGGAGTTTTAGACAGTCAATCAGTCAAAACCGCCACGATGATTAATAAAGAGGTCGGTTATGATGCGGGGAAACGGATTAAAGGAAGAAAGAGATTTACGTTGGTCGATACCTTCGGGCTATTAATAGCGGTAAAAGTCGTCGCCGCGAGTGTAGGAGAGCGAGAGGGAGCGAAACAACTTTTCGCGGAAATGAAGGAACAACCGAGCAAATATCCGCGATTAATCCGTGTTTTTGTCGATGGAGGGTTTTCGGGAGAAGGTTTTCTCCGTTTCGTGATGGACACTTTTGGCTTCATTTTAGAGACGGTGCTACGCTCGGCAGGGGTCAAAGGATTTGAGGTTCTACCCAAACGTTGGGTGGTGGAGCGCACTTTCGGTTGGTTTAATTATTGGCGACGATTAAGCAAAGACTACGAGGTTTTACCCGAAACTTCTGAGGCTTTCATTTATCTCGGTATGATTCGACTCATGTTGAGGCGGCTTGCCTAGGCGACTACGCTACCCGTGACCCTTTTCAAACGTCCTCTAAACTTATTTTTGAGGAGTTCTACAAATTTTTGCCATATAATTTGTCCATTAGCACCGTGCCAAGGAGGTTGAATGATAAGGCTTCGAGCTATAAAAAATAAAGCTTTTATAAATTTTCCCATACTCCAATAAGTATAGGCGATCGTCGCGAAACCCAGAGCTAGAGAGGGTTTATTTTGGGCTTCCCTAGCGATGGTCAGGACTTGATAAGCGTTCTCTAAAGCTAGAGGGTAGTTTTTTTCGCAGACATAATAGTAGGAAAGATGGGTTAAAAAAGGCTCTTCGGGAATTGTTATGCAAATAATTAACTTAAAATAAAATTCGATGAGAGCGCCTACGCTCAAAAGTATCTGAAATCCATATAGGGAAGGACTTAAGGCATCAACAGGTTAATACCAAAAGATAGACAATCGAGTT
>NZ_JADBTB010000253.1:0-11023 GCF_020246405.1 Microcystis sp. M083S1 | reverse complement strand
TGTCATCCGTTGTGATAATTGTACCAGAAGGCAATTGATAGCCTGTTAAATTCCCTTGTTTCCACCACCTCCAAGCCGTTCGATAACTTATTCCTGTTTTTTTTGCCTAGTCCGATAGTTTTGTCTGTACATATTACCATGAATGACTATATATGACCATATTTGTATTTAAACTTTACAATACCCCAGTTTCCGCTGCCGCTAATTTTACCGGCGGCTTTTAACCGATATTTTAGTTAAGTTTTGAGTTATTATTGACCATTGGTTAGGGGTTGAGAACATTTCTCCTCAGGCTGCCAATTCCCCGACTCTCCCACTTACTTTTTATTTTTTACTGACTCGTACCATGTTAGACCTAAAGCAAATTAGAGAAAATCCAGAGGAAGTGCAGAAACGCTTAGATAGTCGGGGAGGTAGTTATGATATTGCCCCTATTATCCAGTTAAATCAACAACAGAAGGCTTTAGAGTTAGAACGCAGCAGTTTACAGGCCCGGGGTAACGAAATCGGTAAACTGGTGGGACAAAAAGTGAAAAGTGGCAGCGATGTCAACAGTCCCGAAATTTTGGCAATGAAAACAGAAGGAAACGAGATTAAAAGTAAACTAGCTCAATTAGAACCGCAGGAAAAAGCCATTAAAGCGGCCATTGACCAAAAAATCTTAGATTTACCCAATTTACCCAGTGAAACCACTCCCATCGGTAAGGATGAACGGGAAAATGTCGAAGTCAGACGCTGGGGAGAGGAATATAAACCCACCAACCCGAATATTTTGCCTCACTGGGAAATTGGGGAAAAATTGGGCATTTTAGACTTTGAACGGGCAGTAAAGATCGCCCAGAGTCGTTTTGTTAATCTTATCGCCCTCGGGGCAGCCCTAGAAAGAGCTTTAATTAATTTTATGCTCGATCGCCATATTGTCGCCGGTTATACAGAAGTTTTACCGCCAATTCTGATCAATAGTGACTCCCTGCGCGGGACGGGACAACTGCCGAAATTTGCGGAAGAAAGCTTTAAATGTCGAGATGATGAGCTTTGGTTAGCGCCAACGGCAGAAGTACCGGTAACTAACCTCTATCGCGATGAAATCCTCTCATCGGAGCAATTACCGATCAAACACTGTGCCTATACCCCTTGTTTTCGTCGAGAAGCGGGCAGCTATGGCAAAGATACGAGGGGCTTGATCCGTTTGCATCAATTTAATAAGGTGGAAATGGTCAAAATCGTCCATCCTGACGCTTCTGCTCAGGAACACGAAAGTTTAGTCGCTAATGCGGAGGCAATCCTGCAAGCTTTACAGTTGCCCTATCGCGTGATTGAATTGTGTACTGGTGACTTGGGTTTTTCGGCGGCCAAATGTTATGACTTAGAAGTGTGGCTACCTTCGGCTAATACCTATCGGGAAATTTCCAGTTGTTCTAATTTTAGAGACTTTCAGGCACGACGGGCAAATATTCGCTTTAAAGAAAAAGGACAAAAAGGCACTAATTTTGTCCACACCCTCAACGGTTCGGGATTAGCGATCGGTCGTACTATGGCCGCTGTCCTAGAAAATTATCAACAGCCGGACGGGACAGTAAAAGTGCCGGAAGTGCTGCAACCCTA
The DNA here is from genome assembly GCF_020246405.1 of Microcystis sp. M083S1. Taxonomy (NCBI): domain Bacteria; kingdom Bacillati; phylum Cyanobacteriota; class Cyanophyceae; order Chroococcales; family Microcystaceae; genus Microcystis; species Microcystis sp. M083S1. Next base: position 9,418 of record NZ_JADBTB010000253.1, on the reverse strand, counting down.
TCTAAAACGGCAAGTTATTTGTTAATTTTTCTAAAAATGCTTGACAAAATGTCTTTATAGGGTTTGCTGAATAAATCTAAAAACCTTGTTGGGTAAGACTTTTAGACCTTTTGTCAATCAAAAAGTACCGGATATGGGAGTGATCAGGGGGAAAATTCAGGTACTTTTTCCCTGAAAATTAGGTAGTTGACCACCTGAAAATCGGTAAAACCCTACACCCCACACCCCACACCCTGCCCCCAAGAAAAACTTTTTGCCGCAAACCCTATATAGTGCATTTGAAAAAGTTGCGCTTAACCCCACTCTAGAATTGCCTGTTTTAAGGCTCCTTCGGGCAAATTGGCGGGATCAAAAGACTCACCCGCTTCTATTCTGGCTAAAGCTTCAAAAAAAGCCCTCACACCACTGGCAGGTCCCGATGGGTGGTCCATAATTCCGGTTCCCGCATTGAGGATAACATTACGTCCGTAATCCCCAAGGACCTGGGGAACAATACCGGGACGAATACCGGCCGAGGGAACCGGAAAAACGTTTCTATCGCGCAAAATATCGCGAATTTTGCCCTCCTCCCGGGGATCGAAGGGTAAACTACCGTAAGCGGCGGGATATAGCACCGCATCGGCTCCTGCGTGGGCCATCATCGTCCCCAAAACCACAGAATAGGCTAATCCCGTATCAGTACCGGCACACATCGCCCCAGCAAAGGCAGGATGGGCGAAAATAGGAACATCGATCGCCGGATCACTGGCTAAAGCTTCTAAAACGGAAAAACCGTAGGTAAGAACGTTTAATAACAGGGCATTAGCCCCATGTTTCACCAATAAACGGGCTTTTCTCTGCAATTCGTCCGCTTTTCCAGTGACATTGACCGCATAGAGAACATTTCTACCGGTTTGCTGCCGCACTTCCTCCAAAACTCGGCGACAACAATCTAGGCGCTCGTGGGTGGGAGCCACGGGAAGATCCGCCATGATTTCATCATCTTTAATCACGTCTAAGCCAGCAAAAGCCACTTCTCGCAGGATATCGGCGTGATCTTGCGCTGATAGTCCTAAAGCGGGTTTAAAAATTGCCATAACTAGAGGTCGATCATAAACCCCCAAACGTTGCCTAATTCCTGTGATTCCCAGCTTGGCTTTTGTGCCGTAGCTTTCGGGGAGATACACCCCCACCACTTTTCCGGCTCCAGCCATGGAATATTTGCCGAAAATCATGGTTAAAAGACTGGCGATGTCATTTTCAACGTTTATCTGGGGAAAACGCACCCTAGCCACCTTATAACCGTCGGCTTCCTCCCTGATCCCCACCACTTCCGCTAGGTGTTGTTGCAGCTGCTCTTGACGATGACTGTGGCGCTCGCTCCAAGTGCCGGCGGTTTGACCGATAGCGATCGTTTTTGCCTGTTTTTCGGCATTAATAGCGGGCGGAAAGCGATAATCGACAATTATGGTCATAAAAGGTAAAAAAAGGGAGTGGGAATTATAAATTATAAATTATGAATTATGAATTGGGGAGGTGGGGAATTGGGGAATTGGGGGAGGTGGGGAAGTGGGGAGGTGGGGAAGTGGGGGAGGTGGGGAGGTGGGGAAGTGGGGAAGTGGGGAATTGGGGAATTGGGGAATTGGGGAGCCTTTTTTCAGTAAACAGTAATGGGTGAACTGACAACTGATAACTGATAACTGATTACTGATTACTGATGGCTTCGATCGATTTTCTTAGCTATTGACAAGGGTTCCCCTAAAAGCCTACAAGTATTTTGGATAGGTATGGCCATTGAGGAACCGACCAAAATATGAAAATAAAGACAAGATTACGCGAATCGGGCAAATTTTTCTTAAAAAGCGGCGCTAGTATTGCCCTAGCACTATTTTTAATCTTAAGTCTGTTCACGGTTAAGGGGACTGCCCCTGCTTTGGCTGTGCTTGCTCAGGGTGATGCGGTAACGGATCCCACTGCTATTTTACGCAATGCCTTACCCATAGATAATAAACCAATTCGTCAAGTGCAACAATCGATCGAAGATATTGCCAAACATCTGCGGGCCAAGCGTTGGAGTCCGATTAAAAAAGATGTCAAGGATGCCAATTATGCCCTTTCTACCAAAAGCAAGGCTATCTTAGATAGTGTTCCCGAAGCCAGTAAAAGCCAAGGGGAGGAATTAATCGAAAAACTCAAAACGGGAGTGGCAGCCCTCGATACGGCCGTAGAAGCGAAGGATAAAGAGGCAGTTTGGTCAACCAGACGGGAATTGCTCAATCATATCACCGCTTTAGAAGAATTAATGGTGGTGGGTTTTCCCTTTAACGTTCCCCCGGAATACGCTAACTTGCCGCAATTGCGAGGACGTGCCACCATAGAGATGCAGACCACCAAAGGAGATTTAACCATCGTTGTGGATGGTTACAGCGCTCCGATTAATGGGGGTAACTTTGTGGATTTAGTCCAACGGGGTTTTTATGACGGTTTACCCTTTATTCGCAGCGAAGATAATTTCGTTGTGCAAACTGGGGATCCCGTCGGTGCAGAAGAGGGGTTTATTGACCCGAAAACTAAACAATATCGCTCTATTCCCTTAGAAATTTTGATTAAAGGGGAAGAAGAACCAGTTTATGGCAATACTCTCGAAGAATTAGGGATTTACTTACCCAGTCTCGCCTTACCTTTTAACGCTTTTGGTGCGGTGGCCCTAGCACGTCCGGATACTAATCCTAATGGAGGTTCCTCGCAATTCTTTTTCTTTAAATTCGATAATGAATTAACTCCTCCGGGGTTTAATCTCATGGATGGTCGTTATTCGGTTTTTGGCTATTTAGTCGAGGGAAAAGAGGTGTTAGAAGAACTTACCGATCAGGATAAGATTATCAGCGTTAAAGTGGTTTATGGCTTAAATAATCTCGTCCAACCTAGCTAGGGTGGGGGTTTTTAACTGGGTTTTGTTAAGGCACAGAGATTAGTATAGATAGGGGAAGCAGCTCAGATTCTGGGTACTTCCCCTGATACCCCTAGGGTCGTTTCATTCTCTCATCGGAATAAATATCTGAAAATTTTTCAAAACGTCGTGCTTTGTAGGGTTGATTCATGAATCAACCCTACCCTTAATCCCCCCTTGATCCCCCCTTAATCCCCCCTTGATAAGGGGGGTGCCTGACAACTTTTAACATCTACCCACTTAAGATTATTAATTCTGCAATCTATGGCCCTGATTATTATTGATTTGATGGCGGCAAAAGTTATTTAATTAACATCAGTTTTATCTAAGTTCCCCGTTCCCTTAATCCTAGTTTCATATCGTCAATCAGCAACGCCTAGGGAGAATTGGTTGATAGCCAAGGTCTAAGAGATGACAGAGTTGGTGATATAGTAACTAAAGATCACACTTAAATCTAACCTTGCCATAGATGCACAAATCTCGAATCTGGCAACCCCAAAAATCTCCCGTCTCTAACATCAGTTTTAGCGATGAAATGAGGTAAGAATTTTGACCAAAATACTTAGCGATCGCATTGCCGTTTATCTGCTCATCGGTGGACTCCTGTTTAGAATCATCATCGCCCTGGGGCTTTATCCGGGGTACGATGAGGCATATTATTACGTTTACAGCCATAATCTGGATTGGAGTTATTTCGATCATCCGCCAATAGTAGCGATTTCCACGGGTTTTGGGACTTGGATCACGGGATTAGTCAATCAATTTACCATTCGCTTCGGTACTCTCCTCCTCTATACTGGCAGCCTCTGCTTACTATATCTGACAGCTTTAAAATTGTTCAGTCTGCCGGTCGCCAGAATGACTTTAGCGATCGCCACTCTCATCCCCATCTATGGGATCGTCTTCGGGATTCTTTCGCAGCCAGATAGTCCTTTAATCTTTTTTTGGTCATTAACAGTCTATTTAGCTGCCCAAGAATTCTGGCCAATTCGGGGAAAAAACTATCATCCTAGCTATCGTCTCGCTTATATTGGACTTGCCGTAGGATTGGCGGTTTTAAGTAAATATCACGGCTTTATTTTGGGTTTTGGTTTAGTTTTATTTTGTCTGACTACTCCCCGCTATTGGCCTGTATTTAGATCCCCTTGGTTGGGATTAGGATTTATTCTCTTTTTGATAACTTTATTGCCGATTATCTACTGGAATATTAACCATGATTGGATTTCCTTTCGCTTTCATTTAGAAGACCGTTTTTCTGGAGAACCCAAAAACTTTAATATTCTCGGTATTCTCTCGGTTGTTGGCATTAGTATCGCCACGATGTTTCCTCCTTTCGGTTTGCCGATGTGGTGGGTGACATTTAAAAGCTTTGGCGAACAAATTCCTAACTTTATCTCGAAAAAAAGATTTTTTCATCGAGAAGAAGAATCCCTAAAAAAATGGTTAATTCTCTCGGTTTCTCTGCCTTTAATCCTGGGAATGCTTTATGTGGGTGCTTCCCATTATCTCGCCCCTAGTTGGATTTTACCCGGGTTCTGGTCCTGCACGATTTTATTAGGAGAAAAGGCCACTACTTGGCAGCAATCTTCTCGAATCTGGGTAAAAAGATGGTTATGGGGATCAGGAATTTTTCTCGTTACTGTTTTATCTATAGCAATGCTTCACGTTACTTTTGGCACTTTCCAAAAACCTAGTCAATACGCAATCTTCGGGGGAATTATTGCCCCAGAACAAGACCCTTCTCGGGAAATTGTCGATATCGATCAACTGCGCCAAGGCTTTGCTAATTCGCCCGAATTATTAGCACTATTAAAAGATTCTAGCTTCGTTTTTACCCATAGTTTTTATGTGACAGCATGGCTAGATATGGCTCTTTATCCCCTAGTTCCTATTCCCGTCACTTGTTTTAACAACGATCAAAGGGGTTATCAAATTTGGTTTAATCCTCAAGAATGGATCGGTAAAAATGGTTTATTAATTACTACAAATAGTTCTCTAGAAAGACCAGAAATAATCGATCGCTACCGTCCCTATTTCCAAGATATAACTAAAGTAGCTGTCATTCCGATCAAGCGCGGTGGTGTCGCCATCGAACAATTTCATGTTTACCAAGCTAAAGGACTAATTAAAACTTATCCTTAAAATAGATCAATTAGTTCATCAATACTCCTGATTTCTATCTTCTGAATTTTGTAAACTTTTTAACTTTTTACTTGGTAAATATGTCCATTCATCGAGTGCGTATTGCTAGAGATAAAGGGGAATTTGTCCAGTCCTTAGTTAATTTTAATCAGGGAATTGGTCCTTTTCAGACCTATGCTGATGTCATCGCTTTTGCGGCGGCTTTAGGGGTAAGATATCAAGAGAGGCTGGCCATAGAAAATGTAGCGAAGGAACCCTCACCTATTAACCTGGAAATTTTTATTTCTCGTGGCTACGATACCCTAATCAAATTATTGGCAGTCAATGAATTCCAAGACACGAAAATTCTTTCTCCCCACGGGGTAGATTCGGAAGCTTTGCGAGTGACAATTTTCGAGGAATATGCCAACGCTGGTTTAGCAAGATTAGAACGAGAATTGCGCGGTGCGGTGGATTATACTGAAAGATTATTGTTAATTATCAGTCAAGAACGTTTTCGAGAAATTACTGCCACAACCGAATTCGATTTAGGCAGATTTTTGTAGTATAAATTCTAGTTATTCTCGCGAGAGGCAAAAAATCGATTGTAAAGCCTTTTATTGATCTCGTATAGTAACCAAATAATTAAAAAACAGACAGGGATAAATATCAAAGGTTTTTTAGTCAGTAAATTCGGCAAACTCCAGAATAGTTGATGCGGTTGAGTGACTAGATACCAACTATTCAGTCGGAGAAACCGTCCTAAATAGATACCGATCGCACTTAAAAAATGGAGAGTTATTTCTAGGGGTAAAACTGCTGAATTTAGCTGACTTTGCTGACAATAACTTTTTAAATTAAGTAAGGAGAGAACGTATAGCTGAAAGCCAATAAAAATAAAGATACTATACTGGGGAATTAAAACTAAAAAAATTAAACTTTTGGCGTAATCCTGCTGAACATAATAGATTAAATGAATACTATCGGTGAGAATATAGGGAGCATTGGGTAAAAAAAGCACAAAAACTAAGAGAATTAACCACCAGACTAGGGAACGATCGAGGGTGGTCCGAAATAGCCAAAAGCTGAGGATAAAGGGGATAAAGGCCAGAAAAGAATTCCAGACAATCCTCGCGGTACTAAGGTTAAATAATTGCCAAGCACTGTGCCACCAATCCCTAGTTAAAATCATCGTTAAATCTGCCCACATCATCCCTTAAATACCAGTCTCCTCTGGGGTTGATAAATATCCTAACCAATTTTTTAAAGATTCCGGGAAAGGGATTCTTTTTCTAGCGGTGGGATCAATGCAGACATGGCGGGTTTTCGCTTTTCCCACCATGATTTCAGTCAAATAAATTTTATACTGCAATTGAAACTCGTTTTCGCTCAGGGATCGGGCAGTGAAATCAATCTCTATGCGATCACCACAAAAAAGAGGCCGAAAAAACTGGATTTCCGCTTGAGTAATCGGTAGGGCAACCGGAGAATCTTTAAAAAAATCCTTGATATTGATGCCAAATTGTGCCAAGGAAAACTCGTAGGCTTCATGACAGATCGAGAGAAGATGGGCAAAGTAAACCACACCAGCTGCATCGGTATCGGCCAGATAAATTAGGCGTTCATAGGGCATAAAAAGCTTATTGTCTTTCCAGAAAGGTTAAACTATCTTGTAGTTGTCTTAACTCGTCCCGATGGGCTTTGACAGTTAATTCCGTTTGCTGAGATTTGCTTTCTACTTTAAAAGCCACTTCTTCTAAACGGCCGACTTTTTGCCAATAGAAAACACCGGCGAGGGGAGATAAAGCCACAAGAGCAAAAATATAGGGATTAGTATCGGGAAATAACACCGATAACACCAGTGAGAAGCAAAATAAACCCAAGGCTGCCAAAATTGTCAAAAATATCGCTAGAAAGGGGCTAGGCGGCACAAAACCCTGTAATCTGACAATATTCTGTTCGGGTTCGATCGCCTTGACTTGATAGGAACGTCGGTCAAAATAATTTCGCAGTTGTTCTAATAGTTGGTCGTCACTGGTACTGGTAAGATAGACACGCTGTTCGATACGCTCCTTGACGGAACCGCGAATAAAAAAGAATAATCCCACCATGAGCAGGAGAGTCAGAAAAAAAGTTGAGGAAAGAACGGGGGTATCCATGGCGGCAGTTAGGAGCGAAAAAACTTACAATTAATCCTAATTATCCTAACCTATCTTCTCCCCCGATTTAGAAGATAGACCCTAGGAGCAAAACCTCGATCGAGAATCAGAAAAATTTAACCCCAAGGCAGATTCATGGGCAACAATCTATTAACAGGATTAATCGAACCCTTACAGTATAGTTTCATGCAGAGATCCCTAATTGAAGCTATCATCGTCGGGATCATCTGTGCGGTGGTGGGAACCTACCTGATGGTACAACGTTTGGCCCTCTTGGGCGATGCCATCAGTCACTCGGTCTTACCCGGATTAGCGATCGCTTTTATTGGTAATTTTAATCTTCTCCTGGGTGCTTTACTAGCCTCAATGGTCAGTACCCTACTGATTAACTTAATCCGTAATCGTTCCCCAATCAAAGAAGATGCGGCCATGGGTATCGTTTTCTCGGCTTTTTTCGCCCTTGGCATCACCCTGATCACTCTCATCCAAAAAAACAACAAAATTGACCTTAATCACTTTCTCTTCGGCAATATTCTCGGTATTACTGCTGCTGACATTCGCGATACCCTAATTATTGCCGTTATCGTTTTATTAACCGTTTTGCTCCTGTATAAAGAACTATTATTCTACACTTTCGACAAAATCGGGGCGCAAGCGGCGGGTTTACCGGTAAATTTATTAGATTTAGGCTTAATGCTCCTGATCGGCCTGACAATCGTTGCTAGTCTCCAAGCGGTGGGAGTAATCCTCGTTTTGTCCCTTTTGATTACCCCGGCAGCCACTGCTTATCTTTTAGTTACCCGTCTTCATCAAGTCATGGGTTTAGGTGTGGGTGTGGGTATTATTTCTAGTATCAGTGGGATGTATTTAAGTTATTACTGGAATTTACCCTCCGGACCGGCGATCGTGCTTGTCGCTTTTACCCTATTTATGTTGGCCTTTTTATTCAGTCCCCGTCAAGGAATTTTCACTCATCCCGCTAGTCTAGGTGGTCAACTTTCTATCTGGGTAGAGATGAAAAATTTGTTGAGACGGCGTTAGTTTGCAGGAGAAGGTGGTAGTGACCAAAAAAAGCGGACGGCCGAGATAACTGCGATAATTTGCCAGATTTTTCGAGGCTCTTACCCTGATATTGTGTTAATTTTATCGTTTCATATTGTACTTAAGCGACATACCAGACCACAGCATTAGGTTAATTCTTCCCCACAAGAATCTGATATTGGAAAATAGCCATTTGACCTCTTGTATTGGGTAGCTCTTGGATTGATTAGCCTGTACAGCTAGTCTCCGCTAATTTCTACCAATGTCTCACCAGCAGCTAAAAGTTCTAAAGCCCTGGGTAAAGTCTCACTCAAGATTTCACGCAACCGGGCATTAGAGGTATTGCCACAAGTCAGCCAAATAATTTGTGGGGGCGAACCAAGTCGCTCAACTAAATCTACAAAATCGCTGTCTTTGGTCATTAGGATAGCTCTTTGAGCTTTTGCAACCTGAAAGATTTCAGTATCTGGCTCTTCGGTTTGTGTTATGCAATGGACTGGGTTTATAGGGGATGGAACCCTTATGTAGAAAGGCATTTGGCAATTTTTGTCAATTGTTTTTGACCTAAAGCGAACTCATCAATTAAGTCTCTTGCCAGATAAGGATTTAGTCAATTTATGCCCCCCTATCGAACCATACCAAGTAACGAAGAGCCCAGTATCTTCAGCATCTCTCAGTCCAAGATCACGCAAAGCCACAGCTTCAATCTCAAGTGTAGTGCTAATCCAGGTTGCAATTGCAGGAGACAAATGTGCGTCAACCCAAATTGTCATGCCACTAAAACCGGGTGATTAAGCTTCCGCGAGGCATATAAAAGCGCTGCTTTCAAATCATCTGCCTCAAGATCAGGCATTTCATCTAGAATTTCTCTCGCGCTTAAACCTGCCGCAAATAGATCTAACACATCTGATACCCGGATTCTCATTCCTCGAATACAGGCACGACCACCGCACTGCCGAGGATTAACTGTAATTCTTGAAAGCAATTCCGCCATTACAAGGTAGCTCTTACGATCTTTACCTTTATTGCTGAACTTCCCCCCATACATATATACTATAATAGCCGAAAACCCTTATCCATCAATGGATGTAACCCCTTAACTTTTCTTAATGTACCCATGTAATTTGTAACATTTCTTAATGGACAAGAATTCTCTCCATTTGCTAGA
>NZ_JADBTB010000252.1:0-13087 GCF_020246405.1 Microcystis sp. M083S1 | reverse complement strand
GGTTGCTGAATAAATCTAAAAACCTTGTTGGATAAGGCTTTTAGACTTTTTTTCCCTGAAAAAGTGCCTACCATTGGAGTGATTGGGGGGAAAATTTAGGGATTTTTTCCCTGAAAATTAGGTAATTGACCACCTGAAAATGAGTAAAACCCCACACCCCACACCCCACACCCTGCCACCACCGAAAAACTTTTTCAGCAAACCCTACTTAATTAAGCAGTTACTACCGGGGAAGCTAACCGTTTAAAGGTCAATCTTTCATCGGCCACATCGACAAAAATCGTGTCTCCCCCTTTGAATTCGCCGCGCAGAATTGCCTTAGCGATCGGAGTTTCCACATATCTTTGTACTGCCCGTTTTAAGGGTCGCGCACCGTACACTGGATCGTAACCAATTTCTGTTAGATAATCGAGGGCAATATCGGCAAGTTTCAGGGCTAATTTTTGTTCCATCAAGCGATCGCTGAGATTGGCTGTCTGTAGTTTAACAATCGATCGCAGTTGCGCTTTTTGTAAACTATGGAAAATGATCGTTTCATCGATACGATTGAGGAATTCGGGACGGAAACTATTCCGCATTGCTTCCATCACCCGCGCCTGCATTTCCTCATAACGAGACTCATCACCGGCCACGTCTAAAATGTATTGAGAACCGATATTACTGGTCATAATAATGATGGTATTTTTGAAATCAACCAGATGACCTTGAGAGTCGGTTAAGCGCCCATCGTCAAGGATTTGTAACATAACGTTAAAAACGTCGGGATGGGCTTTTTCAATCTCATCAAAGAGGATGACAGAGTAGGGACGACGCCGGATTGCCTCGGTTAATTGTCCCCCTTCATCGTAGCCGACGTATCCCGGAGGCGCACCCATAAGACGGGAAACGCTGTGTTTTTCCATGTATTCCGACATATCGATGCGAACTAGAGCCTCTTCCGTGTCAAAGAGATTGCGAGCTAAAGCTTTCGCCAATTCTGTCTTACCAACACCCGTCGGACCGAGGAAAATAAAGCTGGCCGTGGGACGGTTGGGGTCTGATAAACCAGCGCGGGAACGTTGAATCGCTTCGGCTACGGCTGTGACCGCTTCCTCTTGACCGATGACACTTTCGTGTAATTCCTCTTCCAGATTGAGGAGTTTTTCTTTTTCCGATTCGATTAATTTATTGAGAGGAATTCCCGTCCATTTCGAGATAATTTCGGCGATATCCGATTCGAGAACTTCTTCTCTTAATAAACTTTTGCCAGTGGTTTGTTTGTCGGCCAATTGAGTTTCTAGGGCGGACATTTGCCGCTGCAGATCGGTTAATTTTCCGAACTTTAATTCCGCAGCGCGATTATAATCATAATCGCGTTCGGCCTGTTGAATTTCCAGATTAACTTGTTCAATCGCTTCTTTAACCCCACGAACTTTATCGATAATCTCTTTTTCCCCTTGCCATTGGGCATTTAATCCCGATTGTTCTTCCTTGAGGTTAGCCAGTTCTTTTTCTAACTTTTCTAACCGTTCTCGCGAAGCTGGATCATATTCCCGTTGTAGGGAAAGTTTTTCCATTTCTAGCTGAAGAATTTTGCGATCAATTTCATCGAGTTCTTCGGGTTTAGAGGTGATTTCCATCTTCAATTTTGCCGCCGCTTCATCAACTAAATCAATGGCCTTATCGGGCAAAAAGCGATCGCTAATATAACGATTAGAAAGCAGTGCCGCCGCTACTAAAGCATTATCGGCAATTTTTACCCCATGATGCACCTCATAACGTTCTTTGAGACCGCGAAGAATCGAAATAGTATCGACCACATTTGGTTCATCCACTAAAACCTCTTGAAAACGTCTTTCTAACGCCGCATCTTTTTCGATATATTTACGGTACTCATCGAGGGTAGTGGCCCCAATACAACGCAATTCACCCCGGGCTAACATCGGTTTTAATAAATTGCCCGCATCCATTGCCCCTTGAGTGGCTCCCGCACCGACAACGGTATGAATTTCGTCAATAAACATGATGATATTGCCTTGGGAATCGGTGACTTCCTTGAGGACAGCTTTTAATCTTTCCTCAAATTCCCCGCGATATTTTGCTCCCGCAATTAAGCCACCTAAATCGAGAGAAATAAGAGTCCGATCTAATAGAGATTCTGGCACATCACGGTTAATAATCCGCTGGGCTAATCCTTCGACAATGGCTGTTTTTCCTACTCCCGGTTCCCCGATTAAAACTGGGTTATTTTTAGTCCGACGCGAGAGAATCTGAATGGTGCGACGGATTTCGTCATCCCGTCCAATTACGGGGTCTAATTTACCTTCCCGTGCCAATTGGGTCAGATCCCGTCCGTATTTTTCTAGGGCTTCGTATTTGCCTTCTGGATTCTGATCGGTCACTTTTTGACTACCTCTGACTTGTTGAATAATTTCTTTGAGTTTGCTTTCGGTAAGTCCGAATTCTTGAAAAATATTTTTACCGAAGCGATCATCTTTAGCGTAACCTAAAATTAAATGCTCGATCGAAATAAAGTCATCTCCAAATTCTCGGCGATAATTTTCTGCTCGATCAAGTAAACTATCTAAGCTACGACCTAAATAAATCGAGTCGCCAGGGTTAGAGATTTTCGGTTGACGACGGATAAAGTCATCGGTTCGATCCCGCAAACGGGCTAGACTAATATTAGCTTTACTAAAGACACTGCCCGCTAATCCCTCCTGTTCGAGAAGGGCTTTCATTAGATGTTCGCTTTCTATTTGTTGCTGGCTGTTCTGTTTGGCAATGTCCGGCGTTTTGACGATTGCCTCCCAAGCTTTTTCTGTAAATTGTTGTGGATTGGTTGGCTGCATTTTCTATAAGAGATTACTTTTATACCCTAGAGATTATTCTAGATTGACCGGTTTGTCGGCTCCTAGGGGCTTACCGTACCTAGTTAAGGGGGATTTCCCCTCAACTGTGCGATTTGAGCCGCTAAAGTTTATCAGCTGTAATGGATTTAAACTGCTTCTTGGAAATTTTAGTACAAATGTTCAAGCTCTCAACCAAGCTAAAATCTTAAGTAGCTGGTTATAATTAAATTAAAAATGAATTTTAGGTTCGATCCCCCCTGCCCCCCTTGATAAGGGTAGGGTTGATTGATAGTAGGGTTGATTGATAGTAGGGTTGATTGATAGTAGGGTTGATTGATAGTAGGGTTGATTGATAGTAGGGTTGATTGATAGTAGGGTTGATTCATGAATCAACCCTACCTTGATAAGGGGGGTGTCTGATAATTTTTAACGCCTACCTACTTAATTATTAAAGATGTTCACTGTTGACTGATTACTGATTACTGATAACTGATAACTGATAACTGATTAAAGCCCACCCTAAAATACTATCTAAGCGATTAAAGATTTAACTTTACTAATGATACCAACTGGGTCAATACCTTGGTGGGGGAACTGTTCCCATAAACCGCCACAACCTTCATGGTGAGTACCGATATAGGCGTATTTAGGAGTTAAACCGCGTTCGAGTAACCAAGAACCATAACGGCTACCTAAACCCGTGCGACGGTTAAATGCTTCTACCACTAAAACAAAGGGAGAACTACCAACTTTAGCGATAATTTCTTCATCCACTACATTGAGAGTCGGTTTATTAATTAAACCCACGTCAATACCTTCTTGTTTTAGACGTTCCACTGCATCCAAAGCGCGGTATAAACCATCGCCAAAGCTGATGATATAACCGGCAGTGCCTTCTCGAATTGCTTCATCTTTTCCGGGGACAAAGGTATAACCATCGCCAAAGAAATTATTACCTTTAGTATCAAGAATATTGGGAGTTTTAGAACGAGTCGAGAAGATAAAACGTAAACCGGGTTGATGGAAAGTTGCCTCGACACAAGCGGTCATTTGTGCAGCATCGGCCGGAAAATAAAGACGGGTTTCGTAACCGTCATCCAGTCCATTATCGGCAAAGAAATTATTCAAACCAAAGTGACAGGTATTATCCGCCATATCATCGATACCAGAATGGGAAAAATGACATAAAAGATTAGAATAATTCAAGCGGGCCATGGTGATTTCAGAAATACACATTTCTAGAAAAGCGGCAAAGGTGGCGAAAATTCCCTGTTTACCTTTTTCCATACCAAAACCGGCGGCTGCCGAAAGATTGCCCCGTTCCATAATACCGGAAGGAATAAACACTTCGGGATGTTTATCGTGGATAATTTTCAGACCGCAGGAACCCTCTAAATCGCTATCTACTACTAATACCTTAGCCTTGCGTTCTTCCTCGCTCATTTTGCCTAAAAGACTGACTACTGCTTCGCCGAAAACGTTGCGGTTAGAACCCCATTTATCTCCAGAACCGAGGAATTTATAGTCATTAGAAGGCTTCTTAATACTGTTGAGATATTCCACGGCGGCACTGTGTCCTTTTGCCTCTAAATATTTCAAAGCCAAGGGTACAGAAATCACATCATGACCGTGGTTAGAACCTTCTAACCCTTCAATACCGGGACACATGGGACGTTTATTAATAATCGCAATCGGGCCGGGAGTATTAATTGCTTCACAGATATTGCGATACAAACTATCGATATCTTCCCCATCTCCCACTAACACTTTTAGTCCATGACCGGCGAGAGTTTTAGCCACATCATAACCGGGTAAATATTTGGAAGGATTACCAGCAATCGTCACATCATTATCATCAATAATTAGCTTAACATTGATGTGTTGAGCCACAGCTAAACGGGCAGCTTCCGCGTCATTGCCTTCCTGTTGAGAACCATCGGAACCTAAGCAAAAAACGGTTTTCCCTGGGTTAGCTAAAGCGACACCGTTAACGTAGGGCCACATATGTCCTAAACGGCCAGAACTAAATTTGACGCCGGGGGTTAATCCTAATTCCGGGTGTCCAGGGAGTTTAGAATTAGCCTCGCGGTAGTGCATTAATTGTTCTGGGGGTAAAGAACCTTCTAACGCAGACATGAGATATTGAGTACCGACGCGGTGTCCCGCTTCATCGAAGAAAATTGGTACAAATTGACTAGGTTGACTGCGGAAAAGAGCATCGAGAATCACCACTTCCGGGACGGTATCGTAGGGGCCGCCGGTGTGACCACCCACACCCCGGGCCGCACCCGTGGCAGTAAAAAAGATGATAGCATCGCGACAGAGTTGGATATTGGCTTTTAGGGCGCTTCTTTGCTCGTCGGTGAGGGTGGGGTTACTGGGGTCGAGACTGATGGGTTTATAGGCACTCAAATCGATGGGAAAGGTTGTCATCGTAGATTTTCCTTAATGTAGAGAAATAACTATAGTCAGGGAAATCATAGCCTAGAATGTCACCCGATCGATTGATTGAATAATTTCTTATCGAAAATTTGGGTTGAAAACCCCGTCCTTTTAGGACGGCTTTAAGCTACAATGGAAAAACCGATAACCAAGCTAAAAACTGAACCTTGACCACAGATAGTAGGGGGTTTCGTTCAGAAAAGAATTCAAATTCGGCCTTAAACGAGTAAAACTTTCTAGGAAATAAGGTTGAACATGAGATTTTTTCCACTTGTTCAAAGTGGCCGTCCGGCATTCGGACACTGAAAACGGACGGGTCGGAAAGCGTAAGACTACCGCTAAGGTAGCGGCATCCCGTGAAGCGTCAACCCAGCGGTCGGTCGTTTAATTAAGTTTGTTCGATCTGCCAGTCATCACCGTCTGGCCCCGGCGGTGAGGATGTCAACATAGATACCCCTTAATAATTCCACTTCACCCCTTATCCTCCTTAGTAGCTGACCATTGAGTTAACCCGGCGCCAATCAAAGCAGCCGGAGCGGGCAACGCCATCGCTAACTTTTCTTCTGGGAGAATTAACGACAAGGCAATTGAACTGATTAGCCCTGATGCAATAAAAATCATTGCAGTTTGGTTTTTACTAGCTATTCGGACAAAATTAAAGGGAGAATAAAACACACTAAAAGAAAAACCATAAATTTTTGTTTAACTATCGCGATTAACTTTAAGGTGCTTGGTTTTTAAAAGGATGATTCCAGGGTAAATTAGCCTGTAATCCAAACTTCCAAGCTAAATATCCTGCCAATTCGGTAGCTTTATTTTCCGTGGTGATTACTAGCTCGGCTATTCTCTGTTAAACCAGCGGACCCATTGAATTGCTCCACCAATACGAAATTCTGGGCGAATATTAAAAGTCCCCCATTTACCCCTGTTATTTCTGGAAGCCCATTGACACTGAGAAAGTCATTCCCCCCAGAAACAAACCGGGAAGTAACTATTCTCCAGGAATTGTTCCCAGTAGTTTGAGTATCGGCTGCTCCGTTCACCACATTAGGAAAATGAGAAACGGTCAAAGGCGCGTTAGCCAAATCTGGTCTATCTTGCCAGTTAAAGCCTTGAATCGCCCCCACTGAAGTATGATTATTATCAATATATTTTAATCAATTCTCTCAGCACTCTGTAGTATTTTATTCTTTCTTCTCGGTTTCTTTCTCTATAACGAAGTTCCTTCTTTTTTCTGGTAACTTTCATTTTTTTTAAGGCATAGCAAATGGCACTTGGTCTCACTCCAAACTTCTCGGATCTGTCTCTTAATCTTGCCTCGGGATTTTCTTAGACATCTTTTGACAGTGCTTTCCAGTCCAGCTTTTTCTGACGATGTTTTACCTTTGTTGCTTCAAGTTTCTCCCTACGAACGCCATCTATAGCGCTTTTCACGTTACTGAGGTATCGACAAGTTTTGCCAACAAGGGGTTTAAGCCCCTTGCCCATACCTCATTCTGATGAAAACTGCTATATATTTTTACAACAAGCTGAAACATTGGATTACCTAGAGTTAGTACAAGCGTTTCGGAATTGGGTAAGAAGTCAGCTGAAAAAATAAAAGGAAGATTTTTCGACGTTAAATCTCATACCAATCTCCCGAATCGGAGTCTCAACAATGGAAATCAACAAGTTTTCCCTCTTGGGTCGTCGGTCGTCAACACCAAATTAGGTTACACTTCATCGACCCCGGGGTTAATGCGGATGGAGGGACTCGAACCCACACATCGAAAAGATACTAGAACCTAAATCTAGCGCGTCTACCAATTCCGCCACATCCGCAAACATAGGACTGTATCTGATCATAACATAAGATACTATAGGAAAGATAAAATTTTTTATTCTTAATAATTTTATGCTCTTAGGTTTTGTCTTTCAGTCCCCCGGCCCGATTCTCTGGGAGGTCGGACCGATTTCGGTGCGCTGGTATGGATTTCTCATCGCTATGGCGGTATTATTGGGTGTCACCCTCTCCCAGTACCTCGCCCAAAAAAGAGCGATCGATCCGGATTTAATCGCTGATTTGGCCATTTGGTTAGTAGTGGGGGCTATACCTGCAGCCCGTCTGTACTATGTTCTCTTTCAGTGGCAAGAATACGCGCCAAATCCTGCTGATATTATCGCCATTTGGAAGGGAGGTATCGCTATTCACGGGGCAATTATCGGGGGTTTGCTGGCGGCCCTAATCTTTGCCCGCATTAATCGGGTTTCTCTTTGGCAATTACTCGATCTAGTCGCACCTTCAGTTATTCTCGGTCAAGCGATCGGACGTTGGGGGAACTTTTTTAATTCGGAAGCTTTTGGCAGTCCGACTAATTTACCCTGGCGGTTGTTTATTCCTCCGGCTAGTCGTCCTTTAGAATATATCGCCGTCGATTATTTTCACCCCACCTTTCTCTACGAATCTCTCTGGAATCTGGCAGTTTTTGCCCTACTCATCTATCTGTTTTTCTGGGGTTTAAAACACCCCAGTAAATTAAAAATTGGCACCCTTACCCTAGTCTATTTTATCGCCTACAGTCTAGGTAGATTCTGGATCGAGGGACTACGCACCGATAGTTTAATGTTTGGGCCGCTGAAAATGGCGCAAATAATTAGTTTAGGAGCGATTGCCGTCGGTCTTTTCGGTTTATTCTGGTTATATAAACTCCAGCGTCCTTTACCAGATGTGGTGGCAACCGTCGGTTATAATCAAAAGTTACCCTAGCTAACCCTGACAATGGATCTAGTAACAATTTTTCAACAGGTTTTAAACGGTTTATCGATCGGTAGTGTCTATGCTATTTTTGCCCTCGGTTACACTTTGATTTTTTCCATTTTAGGTATTATCAATTTTGCCCATGGCGCAATTTTTACCCTCGGAGCCTATTTTACCTATGCTCTAGCGGGGGGAGTTTTCGGTTTTAATGGTTTATTAGCTAATGCCAAATTACCCTTTTCCTTACCCTTTTTTTTAGCACTTTTGTTAGGCTGTATCCTTTCAGGTTTCACCTCGGTTCTTCTGGAAAGATTGGCCTTTAAACCTCTCCGGGTACGGGGTTCCGATTCTCTCTTAACTTTGGTTTCTAGCCTAGGGGCAGCGGTGGTGATTGTCAATGTTATTCAATACTTAGTCGGGGCAGAAATTTATACTTTTCCCGATGGGATTTATGGCAATCTTCCCCCCGCAATTAATTTCGGTACAGCCGATCGCCCCGTGGCAATTCGCACAATTCAGATTATTATTTTTCTGGTTTCAGCAGTTATGGTAGCTTTACTAACTTATTGGGTTAATTTTACCAAAATGGGCAAAGCTTTACAAGCGGTAGCTGAAGATGTCACCACGGCCAGTTTGTTGGGGATCAATCCCGAAAAATTTATCGTGATTACCTTTTTTATCAGTGGTGCCTTGGCAGGTTTAGCAGGAACTTTAGTCGGTTCTAGTGTTAGTATCGCTGGCCCCTATTTCGGTATTGCTTTCGGATTAAAAGGTTTAGGAGTGATTGTTTTAGGGGGGTTGGGAAGTATCCCCGGAGCGGTAATCGGTGGTTTATTATTGGGTATTGCCGAAGCTTTTGTTCCCGCAGAATATTCCGGTTATCGAGAGGCGATCGCTTTTGCTATTCTCTTTATTATGTTGTTAGTTCGTCCCCAGGGTTTACTAGGCAGAAAGTTAATTCAAAAAGTCTAAGTCGGTTTAATTGTCCGCGAGAAAAACTGTTTTTCCCGACAAAGAAGATTGATAGGCAGCGTATGCCACTTCTAGGGCATAAAGACTGGCTTGGGGAGTAACATAGAGAGGAACCCGATCGAACAGATAATCTAGTACCATGGCGGTATCTTTGGCAAAAAGACCGCGACGGGTTTCCACTTCTAAAGCTTGGCTACCTTCACTATTAATTAACTGCCCTGTTTCCCCTTCAAAAATTAAGCTGCCCGCCTCGCCATGAATAGTGAAAGTTCGCTCATTTTGCCAAAAAACTTCGCCTTTGCCGTAGGTAACTTCAGCAATTAAGCCATTTTTAAATAATAACTGCGCCTCACACAAACAGGCCAGAAAATAATCGGATTCCGGGGCATTCCAATAACGACAATGACAGGACACGGACTCCACTTCCCCAAATAAATTAGTAAAGCGATGGATACGAGAAAGGGCTGCAATCAAAGGAAAACCGAATAAATCCCGATGAAATGTCCAGCGCCGGGGTGCCGGTCTGCCTGGGACGATCGTGGTATAACGGGCTAGGTGGATATTACCGAGGCTGGCTAAATATTGCTGTTGGGTTTGATGCAGTCCCCCCAAAAGTTCAATATGTTCGACGTGCAGTAATTTGTTCTCGGTTTCGGCTAGGGTGATTAATTCTGCTGCTGCCGCTGGGTGGAAAGCCAGAGGATACTCGACGATAACGTGCTTACCAGATTTTAAGGCAGTACGGGCGATCGAGGCATGGGCCTGATTAACGTTGGCAATGACAATCAGATCGAGATCGGGATGGCTGGCAAGGCTTAGTGCCGAATCTAGGGCAGAAATTTGGTATTTTTGCGAGAAATTAGCGATCGATTCGGGACTATTACCGCTAACATACAGAAGCTGGGCGCGATCATCCGCTTGCAAGCTTTCAGCGCGACGTTGAGCGGCGAACCCTGTGCCAACTATACCAATTTTTAGGGGACGATGAGAAGTCATCAGGGGCATTCTGGCGACATTAATTATCGGGAAGTGGGAATTATGAATTATGAATTATAAATTATGAATTGGAGAGATGGGAGTGGGGAGAACCACTTCGTGTGCCTTGCGGAGGGAGATGGGGAGAATCATCTCCTGACTCCTGCCTCTCGCCTTTCCTAGCTTTATTTTGGCAATTAACTCATCTATTATCTCAAAAATAGCGCTCGAAAAGATGTGGAGGGGTGAATTCATATTTTTAATGGGCAACGCCAATTTTTTGCTCCTGTTTAGGCCTCAGATCTTCTAAACTGCCGTCGGTTGTCGGGGAGCATGACGACGAGGGGAAACCACCACGGGAGTGGGCGACACCGTACAGGTTAATTCTAGAGACTGTTCTAAACTAACCACCCGATTGAGTTGTTGCCATTCAGTGCTAAAAGGAGGCATCGCTAGAGTGCAGGCTTTCCAATGAGCTTCGACGGGAACATCTAGTTGTTGACAAGTGCCACCGCGCCGACCTTGGGTTTGATAGTATCGGCAGTATCGACAGGAAGAAGTAAGAAAGTTTGCGGCTTGCATGGGTTGGCTTTAAAAGGAAGATGATTATAAGGAACTCAAAGGATGACTCTCTTTTCGCTCTGTGTAATATTGTCCTACCCTGCGCCAAGGGTATTTTCCTGACTAGCATAGCTAGAACTGATATGCCATATAGTTTCTAGTGATCCCCAAAAAAAATTTTATTTTTAGAATCTTTTAATAGTTACTTTGCAAAAAGCAGCACTGTCTCAAAACTGAAGAGTTAAACTCAGTTGTGGCCGAGGTTATTGGGTCTAGTATCAGCAATAACAGAACGGGGATCAAGCCTTAGCTCGATAGAATTGATGAATACAGGTTCAATTAAGACAGAAAAGATAGGCCTATTGATTCCCGACTCAAAACCACTCTTTCCACAATACTATAAAAAAATTGCATCTTTTACCCCGCCCGACTGGGCAAAACAAAAAGCACAACATTGCCAACGCTCAAGCTCTCCGGAGGGAGTGGGAGACTGACAACGAGGGCAAATTGGCCAGGATCGGGTTCTGTGAACTATTTTCTGGCTCCAACTCTCTAAACCGTCCAGTTGCTGGGGATTTTCTGGCGGTTTTTCCGGGGTGACATAACTAGGATGATCTCTGAGGGAATTAGGCGCGATCGCTTCTGGGGGAATTAACTGACTATCCTGCTGCCAACGGGCGGCAGAAAAGCGGATATCGCTCAGGGGAGTCTCTAACTGACTATTAAGCCGTTTTAATAAGCTATAGCGTTGTAAAGACAATTCCTGTGCTAAAGCGGCGCTACTGGTAGCCACCGATAAAACCCCACGACTCAGGGAAAAAGGCCGGGTTTGCTCCAGCAGACGGGGATTAACAATTTTTGCCCATAATTGCAGCACTTGCTCATAGTGGCGATATTCCTCCCAACCCGCCTGTTGAGTAATAACCGTCAAAATTTTGTCAAGAGAATGTAAAGACATAGGGAAAATCTAGGGAATGCCACGTTAGACTGGGACGAAAAAACCCCTAAGTAGCTGGTTATAATTAAATTAAAAATGGATTTTAGATTCGATCCCCCCTGCCCCCCTTGATAAGGGGGGTGCCGATCCCCCCTTAGTCCCCCCTTGATAAGGGGGGTTTCTGATAATTTTTAACGCCTACCTACTTAACTTTTCAGCATAACCCTATAATACCGTCATGAAATCCGATCGATCCCCATCCTCCCAAGATTTGCCTCTCTCGATCGTCCATCAACCCAGTTCAGCCATCGATCCCGCTCGGGAACCGGAATATCTCGAAGCTGCTGTCATTAACGTCTATCCCCCAGCTAAAGATGTCTTTTTTACCCCTTGGGGTATCCGGGCAATGGTGATCTTTTTAATTGCCAATAGTCTCCTCAGTCTCAATCAATGGTTAACCAGCACCACCCCCACCCCGAGGAAAGCTGAGAATTCCCCCCGCGAGCAGCACCAAAATAACTCCCGCCACCTCGATCGATTGATAGCGATCGCTCGTCCAGTACAGAAAACTCCTCAAACCAGTCTGAGCGTTAATATTCCCGCTCCTCCAGTTAAAACTAGCCCGATAACTAATATTACCGCCCCACCAGTGGTTCAGAGTCCCCCCACCGCTATCAATCCGACTAATGCCCTCTTACCCCCGAATCCGCCACCGTCCCTGATGCCGGCCCATCAATTACCCGTCAGTAAGATCGAGCAATCTTTACCCGTCTCCCCCCCGGACCCCAGTACCCCGCCCGTATCTTCCCTAGTTTCCGCACCACCGCCACCACCGTCCCAAGTCACCCCCGTCCCCTCTCCGGCGGTCATTAACGAACGAATGTTAGAGGAATTGCGCCAAAGAGAAGAATCACCCGCTAATTTACCCTTTTTTCAACGGGAAAAAGCCCGTCGCTTGGCCAATCAAAACCCACAGGATGCGGCGGAGTTAATGAAACAGTTACCGCCAGAATTACAAGCATCCCCTTCTCCCAGTAGTCCGCCACCTTCAGAAACAGTCAATCCCTCCCAGTCCCCCGTCCCTAGTTCTATCATTATTGATAGGAGCGGCACTTCGGTAAACTATTAGGGTTGGTATCGGGAGGACGGCAATGGGTTTGTTAGATCGCATGGGCCAAGCAATTCGCGCCCAAGTCAATAGTCTGATTCAGGAAAACCAAGATCCAGAAAAACTGCTGGAAAAGGCGATCTTGGAGATGGAAGGGGAATTGATACAAATGCGACAAGCCCTGGCGGCGGCCGTCGCTACCCAGAAACGTACCGAGCGCCAACGACAACAACAGGAAAAAGCCGCTCAAACTTGGCACGAACGCGCCCAATTAGCCCTAAATCACGGTAACGAAGAACTCGCCCGCCAAGCTCTCAGCCAATGGCAAACCTATCAAAGTCAGATCGCCCCCCTACAAATCTCCCTGCAACAACAGACGGCTATTATACCTGAACTTCCCCCCATACATATATACTATAATAGCCGAAAACCCTTATCCATCAATGGATGTAACCCCTTAACTTTTCTTAATGTACCCATGTAATTTGTAACATTTCTTAATGGACAAGAATTCTCTCCATTTG
>NZ_JADBTB010000251.1:0-11878 GCF_020246405.1 Microcystis sp. M083S1 | reverse complement strand
CCGAAATTATCTCAGGCAATATCTGATGTAAGCTGGGGAGAAATAACCCGACAATTAGCCTATAAATGCCGTTGGTATGGGAGAAATTACATCGAAATAGATAGATGGTTTCCTAGCTCTAAAAGGTGTAGTAATTGCGGGCATATTGCTGAGAAAATGCCGTTAAATATTCGAGAGTGGGATTGTCCAGACTGTGGGACTCACCATGACCGAGATATTAACGCCAGTAAAAATATTTTGGCCGCAGGGCTTGCGGTGTCAGTCTGTAGAGCGACCATAAGACCAGAACAGAGTAAATCTGTTAAGGCAGGTGCGGAACCCCGCAAGGGAAAGAAGCAGAAACCCAAATCGTGAGGTTTGGGAATCGCCGTCCGTTTACGGCGGTGAGGATGTCAATAACCTGAACATTTGTATTTAATTAGGGTGAATGACTATAATTAATGATAAAGCACAGTCAGCATTGACAATGATTAGCGATCAATCCCTCCCCCCCCAAAATATTGAAGCGGAAGAATCTATCTTAGGTGGTATTTTACTAGATCCAAAAGCGTTAGGTAGAATCAGTGATTTTTTAATTCCAGAAGCTTTCTATGTGAAAACCCATCAAGATATTTATCGTGCGGCGCTTGCTTTACAAGGGAAGGGAAAACCGACGGATTTAATGACGGTTAGCAGTTGGTTACAAGATAATTATCTGCTGGAAGAAATCGGGGGAATGCCGCGATTGTTACAATTAATTGAGCGCACTGTCTCGGCTGCCAACATCGATCGCTATGCTGAATTAGTGATGGATAAATATATGCGTCGTCAGTTAATTTCCACCGGGGGAGAAATTATCGAGTTAGCCAGGGATACGACGCTAGAATTAGAAAATGTTTTCGATGAATCGGAACAAAAGATTTTTCGTCTCACCCAAAAACGACCCCAGGAGGGTTTAATTTTTCTGGGGGATACTTTAATCGAAACTTTTAACGAGATTGAGAAGATGCAGGAAACGACCACTCTACCCGGTATCGAAACTCAATTTTATGATCTCGATGCGATGACCAGTGGTTTACAACCCTCGGATTTAGTTATTATCGCGGGTAGGCCTTCCATGGGAAAAACTTCTTTTGCTCTTAATATTGCTTATAATATAGCTCAACAGAATTTACCTGTAGCTGTCTTTAGTTTGGAGATGTCCAAGGAACAATTAGCCCAACGTTTGTTATCGAATGAGGCTAAAATCGAAAGTAATCGGATTCGCTCGGGCCGTTTGGGACAAAATGATTTAGAGAAGGTTCTTGGGGGACTAGAAAAGTTATTAAATTTGCCTATATATATCGATGATAGTGCCAATTTAAGTGTAATTCAAATGCGTTCCCAAGTGCGGCGTTTACAGGCAGAAAAAAAGGGGCAAATGGGATTAGTTTTAATCGATTATCTGCAATTAATGGAAGGGGGAGGTGATAATCGCGTTCAGGAAATTTCTAAAATTACCCGCAGTCTTAAGGGTTTAGCGAGAGAAATTCATGCTCCAGTAATTGCTCTTTCTCAGTTAAGTCGCGCTGTGGAATCTCGCAATAATAAAAGACCGATGATGTCCGATTTACGCGAGTCGGGATGTTTAGCGGGTGATAGTTTAGTTGAGTTAGCCGCTCCTCGTGCTAAAGTGCCAATTTGTCAGTTAGTGAATTGCTCTAATTTTACGGTTTTTGCTCTTAATGAGGAAACAATGAAATTAGAAAAAGCACTGGTAACTAAGGTATTTTCCACAGGATTTAAGCCAGTTTTTCGATTAACAACTCGTTTAGGTCGCACGATTAGAACTACAGCCAATCATAAATTTTTGACTGTCCACGGTTGGCAAAGATTAGATGAATTAAATATTGGTAATTATATCGCTTTACCTCGCTCTCTTAGTAATTCAGACCTAACTTTTAATTGGGATGAAGTTATGGCAATTCAAGCGGATGGAGAGACAGAAGTGTATGATTTAACAGTAGATAAACTGCATAACTTTATTGCCAATAATATCATCGTTCATAATAGTATCGAACAGGATGCGGATTTAATTATGATGTTATACCGAGATGAATATTATAACCCCGATAGTCCCGATCGAGGTGTGGCTGAAGTAATTATTACTAAGCATCGTAATGGTCCCACCGGCACAATTAAGCTACTTTTTCAACCAGAATTTACCAAGTTTCTTAATCTTAAACAAAGTCGCTCTAATTATTAAAATGAAAGCAAATATTAATTATAAAACTCCCAATTGGCTCTTAATACTTTTGGCAATTATCCTAACTCTCGGTGTGGTTTTTCGTTTGGCAAATATCGATAAAAAAATCTATTGGCATGATGAATCCTACACCACGATTAGAACCACTGGTTATCAAGCAAAGGAAATCGCTGATACTATCTTTCAAAATCGTCTTTTATCTACCACAGAATTAGGAAAATTTCAACAACTGAAACCCGAAAGTAATGTTTTTGATACGATTCAATCTCTCGCTAAAGAAGACCCTCAGCACCCACCTTTATACTTTATTATCTCTCGCTATTGGGAAAAAATATTCGGTTTTTCTCCCGTTTCTTCCCGCAGTTTAGCGATTTTTTTTAGTCTTCTCTCCCTGCCATTTATTTACTATCTATCCCTAGAATTATTTGCAGCAAAATTAACGGCAATTTTAGCAGTAATTTTATTGGCACTTTCTCCAGTTGATGTAATATTTGCTCAAATGTCTCGTCAGTATAGTCTTTTAGTTTTGTTAACGATAATCAGTCAATTAATGCTGTTAAAATGTCTCAAAAAAAGAACTCTTGTTAATTGGTCTTTATACACCTTCTCTAATACTCTCGGACTCTACACCCATCTCTTTTTTATTCTCAACTTATTTGCTCAAGCAGCCTTTATACTTTGGTATCTTGTTATGAAACCAGAGCGAAAAAATAACTTGATATTTTTCCTGTTATCTGGGTTAACAATGATAATTTTATATATACCCTGGTTACAGGTTTTTTTAACTAACTCTCAAAGGGCCTTTAACTCCACCAGTTGGGCTGCCGTTAACTATCTCGATTGGGGATTGTTTGGTAAATTATGGCTCTTAACTTTTACTTCTCCATTTAGCGATAGCGATTTTGGTTTTAATAACATCTTCACCTATATATATAGACTAATTTTTTTAATCTTAATTATCTATGCTTTTTATCGAGTTTATCGCTACAATAACCCGATGGCTTTTACTTTTCTGATTACCTCAACCCTAGTACCTTTCCTAGCTTTAGTCATTCCCGATCTAATTTTGACTACCACTAGATCAACTGTCACCCGTTATCTAATTGCATCCTTTCCCACTATCTATATAACTGTGGCTTTTTTCTTGTCACAATTGCTTAATCAAGGTAGAATTTTAGGTAAAATTATCTTGACTTTTTTGTTAACTGCTAGTATAGTATCGAACTTTAATAATGCTCTTTCCGAAACCAGTTGGGCAAAAGTTCCTAGTTATTGGAATGGAGAAGTTGCCAGAAAAATCAATGCTGTACCCAATGCCATTATTATCAGCGACGAAGGTAATGACTGGACTAACTTAGGTGATTTGCTTTCCCTTAATTATCGTCTTAATGCTGATGTACAATACTTCCTGACTACCACTAACCCCGATACCGATAAGTTAAAAGAAGTCCTAGAAATTCCCCGCGTCAACTTATTTCTTTTTCGTCCTTCCAATCGGTTATTACTGGCCCTAGATCAATTCGATATTCGTCTTGATTATTTCTATCCCTATGGTCAATTGTGGCGAGGGAAGAAATAGGTAAATATATATTTTGGGTCAATCTAGCCTGAAAGAGTTGAGCAAAGCTGTTATCATAACCAGTTAAAAGCGTTAATCTTCACCTTTAACGAAATGACTTTTCTAATTCCGACCAGCATTTGGCGGCAAATTCTTAAAAAGCTACCCATACTACTATTCTTAGTATCTTTTCTAATAGTCCTACTATTAGGCTATTTTTCTGCTGCTTTCTCTCAAAGTCGAGATCCTGATATCCGCGGTGTTTGGATTACCACCAACGACACAGCCATGCTGATGGATAGGGATAAACGACAACAGGCGATCGAGCAATTAGTTAATCTTAATTTTAATGCCATCTATCCCGTGGTTTGGAATTCCGGTTATGCTCTCTATCCTAGCGCGATCGCTCAACGGGAAGGAATACAGCCTTTTGTGCCTACGGGAGCGCAGGGACAAGATATCTTGGCAGAATTGGTGGAACAAACCCGTGGAAGGGGATTATTAGTCATTCCTTGGTTTGAATTCGGATTTATGGCCCCTCCCACCTCAGAATTAGCCTTAAAACATCAGGACTGGTTAACCCAAAAACGCGACGGGGGGACCACTTGGGTGGGGGCAGCCGGTGAGGTGGTGTGGTTGAATCCCTTCCGTCCCGAGGTGCAGAATTTTCTGCGGGAATTAGTCTTGGAAGTGGTGAGACAATACGATATTAACGGCATCCAATTCGACGATCATCTGAGTTTACCCAACGAATTCGGCTATGATCCCTATACTATCGCCCTTTATCAACAGGAAACCGAAAAAACGCCCCCGGCTAACCCCCGGGATCCCGAATGGACAAAATGGCGGGCCGATAAAATCACCGCTTTTCTGGCTAATCTCAAAGAATCAATTGAGGCAATTAAACCGAATATACTGCTTTCGATCGCCCCTAATCCCTACGAATTCGCCTATAATGGTCATTTACAGGATTGGCTCGGTTGGGTGCGGCAAGGATTAGTCGACGAGTTAATTGTACAGGTTTATCGTCCCGATCTGCCCAGTTTTCTCAAACAAATAGAGCGTCCCGAAATTCAGGAAACCCAGCAAACTATCCCCACCGGTGTGGGAGTTTTGACCGGTTTACGCAATCGACCGATTGCCCTACCCTTTATTGAAGAAAAGGTTTTGGCTGCTCGTCAACGGGGTTTAGGGGTGATTTTCTTCTTTTATGAAAGTCTCTGGCAGCAAGCTTTGGAACCTCCAGAAACCAGAAAAGCGGCAATTCAAGCGCTGTTTTCGCAACCCATCACTCCCCGTCTTCCCGTGGTGGAAAATATTCCCTTAGTTAGTACACCTGAACCTGCTGACCAGCCAAGATTAACTCCCACACCTCCCCCCTTAGCGCCGGACGGGATCGAAATTCCAGTTATTCCCCCTCCGGGTAGTTAATAGCAATTTTTGCCCATCAAAATTATACTAAATCCTGTTTAAAAGGTATAGGAGAGTGGCGGTTTTTTTTCAGTGTTGCCAAAGGCACGGCGTAGCCGTCCAGTAAACAGTAAACAGTGAAAGGCTGCCAGCTAAAAAGCTTGTCAAGATTGCCGAGAAGCAGCATTTATTCAGAGTAATTCTTTTAGTCCTATGGTGACATAATTTTGATTTTGATTGGGATTTTGGATAAACCTAACGACGATTTTATCTCGTTCTTCTAATAGGGTTTCTAGGGTTAATAAATCTGATTCTGTAGGTTGAGAGAGAATTTTATATAAGGTACTCTCGCTCGAATTATAGTCTGGCTCATTTTCTTTGGCAATCTCACTAATTTCGTTACGATTATAAAAAATGATTCCTCTGAAATGCACAAATATTTCTGTATCTTGATAGTTTTTCTGGGGATTAGCATGATTATTGAGAGTCAGAAGCATATAGATTCTATTCATCCCGCTTTGAAATTTACCAGCAAGCTGCTTTAATGTGCTTTCTTTGCCTTTTTTTGCCTGTAGGGATGCTTTGAGTTCAACTAAACAAATTTGCAGATGATAATTGAGAAATTTACCAGCATTATTGACTTTTCTCTGTAAAACTAATATAGCTTTTTCAGGGGTTTTGCCAGAAGCAGAGATACCGGGTAACTCTTTTTCTAAATTGATAACCCAGATTTTATCTACTTCTGTAGATATATTTTTGTCATTTTTAGGCGATAACTGTAAGTAATTAATAACTACTTTCTTTAAATCGCTCTTATTTGTTTCTTGAATTTCAATATACGCATCCTGACTAAGGCAGATTTCTTCAATAAAACCCGATTTTTCTAAAGCTTGATGAAACTCTTGTCTAAGGGAAAATATTTCTTTTTTTGAGTTAGACTTACTCATTCTCTGCTAAATAGATATGATTGGTTAAAATTTCTCCAGATTTCTGCACGGAGTTGATAACTTCTGTAAAATTACGAAAATAAACACCATATTGACTGGTTCCATAATCAATAATTTTATCACCTGTGAAAAAGTAAACCCCTAAGTCTTCTTTAGCAATTGAAATTTCTGGATTTAAATTTTTTAATTGATTATCTTCAATAATTTTTGTGACATCAACATCATAACTTTTTAAGGTATGAAGATAAACATAATTGTTGAGAATATCGGTTAAAATCGGGCTATGGGTGGTGATCAAAACTCGATTATTATGCTCGGTGACAAATTGAACTAAAATATCCATTAAGCGAATTTGATTTTCGGGATGCAAATTAACCTCTGGTTCATCTATCATCAAAAAATTGTTTTTTTCCTTGGCCCAATATTTGAGATAAAGATACAAGATAGTCAACTGATTGACTGAAGATGAAGCTAGATACATGGGTAAATCTTTGCTTTCATCGAATTTAAAAGAAAATTGAATAGGTGCGATCAATTCTAGACTAGAAATCGTGATTTCTCCTCCCATTAATCCGATCATTTTTTCAATCAGAGAATTATAAACTGAATTAATTTTTTTATTGGTATTGAGAGAATAAAGCGACTCAATCACTTTATTCATTGGTTCCGTATAAGACCTTTTGGGTAATTGTTCTTGAAGACGTTTGAATATATCCCGATTAGTATCAACATCATCATCAATATTTTCTATTAATTCTTGCAATCGACGATTATACTCACTTCTTTTATTTCTCTCTATCTCATAAATGTACTGGTAGAAAACAGGAAAAAAGCTACGACTAGCGGGGATAAAAAAAGTATCTTGTATCGGAGACAAAAGCACTCTTATTATTGACGGAATAATTACTGATTCCTTGTATGGTTTAGCTCTCTCAAACAAGTCTCTGGGTATTTGATCAAATACTTTCTCAGGGATATTAAGTTCTTTTATATTTATTGTTAGGCTACCTTGCTCTTTGCTAATCTGTAAATACTCCAGATCATTGTCAACAACAAAGGTTAATCTAAAGCTTTTATCTTTAAATTCTTTAATATCCGCTTGAAAAATTAATTTATTGGAACTAATAATCGTTTCTTTAATACTAGCATCAAGATTATAAGTATTAACAACTTCTTTTTCAATAAATCGGCTAAATTTATTGAGAATCTCACCGATTAATTCTTGATTGATCGTAATTTTTTTAATAGGTTTTTCAGAGTCAATTACTAAAGAATCAATTTGGTTATTTTCGGAAAACTTTCTAATATTGTCATGATTAAAAATTGTCCATAAAAGCTGAGAAACTAGGGTTTTGCCACTATTGTTGTAGCCAATAAAAGTATAAAACTTCTTGGTTAAATCTATAGCTTGATTATTATTTCTAATTGATCCCAAATTCTTGATCAGTAGTTCCATATTATTTTTACCAATCACACCGAGAGGATAACTAATTTTTAAAGGTGGACAAAATGCCCACCCTTAAAACTATTGTAAACTGCTAGTTAACTGACTTTTGGCCTTAGCTAAAGCTTCGCTTAACTTACTAGCATCCCGTCCCCCAGCTTGAGCTAAATTGGGACGACCACCACCACCACCGGCGCAGATTTTAGCGATCGCACCGATAAATTTACCCGCTTGTAAACCCTTATCTTTAATCACCCGGGGACTAAAAGCGGCCACTAAACTCACTTTATCAGCTGCGGGAGTCGAGGCCAAAATTACCGCCCCTTCCCCTAATTTTTGCTGTAGTCTTTCGGCTGCGGCCATCAAAGCATTAGCATCAATATCGCCCAAAGAAGCGACTAATAGCTTAAATTCGCCGATAGATTCAGCTTGAGATAGCAAAGCATCCGATTTATTTAGTGCTAACTCCTGTTTAACCGCTTCTAACTGCTTTTGTGTGCCTTTTAACTCCGATTGTAAGGCCGTAATGCGATCGGGAATTTCCAGAGGTTTGACCTTAAAGCGATCGCACAAATCCCGCACCACCTGATCCCGTTCATTCAGGTATGCTAACACGGCGGGGCCGGCCACCGCTTCGATGCGACGAATTCCTGCGGCGATTCCCGTCTCGGAGATGATTTTAAATAAACCGATCTCGGCGGTATTTTTAACGTGAGTTCCCCCGCATAATTCCATAGAAACGCTAGGAATATCAATAACTCGCACTTCTGAGCCGTATTTCTCGCCAAACATGGCAATAGCTCCCTTTTGCTTCGCTTCTTCCAATCCCATCACCGCTATCTCGGTGTCATGCGCTTCGGCAATCCAAGTGTTAATCTGTTCTTCCACCTGTTGCAATTCAGAGCTAGTCAGGGGACGAGGACAGTTAAAATCAAAACGGAGGCGCTCAAAACTGACGAGGGAACCTGCTTGGGAAATCCCCCCATCGACAAGCTTTTTCAGGGCCGATTGTAGCAGATGGGTCGCGGTATGATTAGCTTGAGCGCGACGACGACAGGAGCGATCGATCTGAGCATTAATTGTATCGCCAGTGGTGACAATTCCCCGCTCAATCCGACCAAAATGGATAAAAATCCCCGATTCTTTCTGCACATCCTCAACGCGGATAAGCAGATTATCGCCAGTTAAATAACCCTTGTCACCGATTTGTCCACCCGATTCGGCATAAAAAGGCGTTTGATCGAGAACTACCTGCACCTCAGTGCCTGCTGCGGCCGATTCCACCGTTTTACCGGCGACTAAAACCGCCGTTACTGTTGCGGTTGCTTGCAAATCCGTATAACCGAGAAATTCCGTCGGGTGAATATGTTCTGCCAGCTTATCTAAACTCCCCTGTACCGTCAAATCTATGGTTTCGTGGGCGGCTTTTGATCTTTGCTGCTGTTTTTTCATTTCCTGCTCGAAACCCGCCGTATCGACGCTTAAACCCTGCTCCTCGGCGATTTCTTGAGTGAGTTCGAGGGGGAAGCCATAGGTATCATAAAGGGTAAAGGCATCGACTCCCGAAATCTGGCTTTTTTCTTTTTCTAGAATCGATTCGAGCAGTTTCTCGCCTCTTTCTAGGGTTTCTAAAAATCTCGCTTCCTCTCGTTCTAATTCTGCCTTGATCACCGTTTCTCGTTCCCGAACATTGCCATAGACGGACTCGGAAAGAGCGATCGCAACTTCCGCCACTTTGGTGATAAATTGACCTTCAATACCAATTAAACGCCCGTGCCGTACTACTCTACGAATCAGACGACGCAGGACGTAACCTCTGTCAGTATTCGATGCTGAGATACCATCTGCTATCATGTGTACTACTGAACGCACATGATCGCCGATGACTTTTAGGGAAACTTTCGTTTTTTCGTCCGCTTTCTGGTAGTCTATGGCTGCTAACCGGGCCGCTTCAGCGACAATCGGGAAAATTAGGTCAGTTTCGTAGTTATTGGCGACTTTTTGCAGGATTTGCGCCATCCGTTCCAAACCCATCCCCGTATCGATATTTTTATTCGCTAGGGGTGTCAGATTGCCGTCCGCGTCGCGGTTATACTGCATGAAGACGAGGTTATAAAACTCGATAAAACGGCTATCATCCTCTAAATCGATGGTTTTATCCCCTAATTCCGGGTGAAAATCGTAGTAAATTTCCGAACAGGGACCACAGGGACCCGTGGGACCCGATACCCAAAAGTTATCCGCTTCGCCCATTTTTTGGATACGATGGGCAGGAATACCGATTTTATCGCGCCAGATAGCGAAAGCTTCCTCATCCTCTTTAAAGACACTAACGACTAATCTTTCGGGGGGAAGGTTAAAAACTTCTGTGGACAATTCCCAGGCCCAGGCGATCGCTTGTTCTTTAAAATAATCACCAAAGCTAAAATTGCCCAACATCTCAAAAAAAGTATGATGTCTAGCAGTCCGGCCGACATTTTCGATATCGTTGGTGCGAATACATTTTTGGGAAGTGGTAGCGCGGGGAAATTCCGGGGTCTTTTGTCCCAAGAAAATCGGTTTAAAAGGGAGCATTCCCGCAATAGTCAGCAAAACGGTGGGGTCTTCTGGGACTAGGGAGGCACTAGGGAGAATTTTATGGTTTCTGGCCGCAAAAAAGTCTAAAAATCGCTGGCGAATCTCGCTTCCGCTTAGGTGGTTACTCATAGAAGATGTCAGTTAGTCAGAAAATGCCTATTTTATCCATTGTGGCATTTTTGCGTTTTAACTCTCCACCTTTACTCTCGCGCCGCTTGTCGGACCTGTTCTAAGTCTAAATCCAAAGCTTGAGCGATTTGTTCCACACTTAAACCCAAAGCAAGCAAACGGGGAATAGATTCCAGTTTTCCTTCCTGTCGTCCTTCCTGTCGTCCCTCCTGTTTAGTTGCTTCCTTCCATTCCTGATAGGTTTGAGATAAGGTCATAAACACCTCTCTATCTTCAGTTTCTAGGATGTTATTTATTTCCATACTAACCCGCCAACTAATTAATAATTCCAAGACATTTTCCCGGAAAGCATTACCTTGAGGTAATTCTAACAATTCTCCCACCGCTTGGTCTTGAGTTTTTCCCCTTCCTAATAATCTTAACCAGAGAGTCTCAGCAGTCACAGGCAATTGATTAATAGCGATAATTGCCGTGCGATAAAGCGCGGGAAGAAAATAGACTCCTTCTGGCCACTCTGGGTCTAATTTTGCCCCAAATCCTTCTAAAACAGTGATACCAGCCGAAGGGGATAAAATCCACAAACGAGGGGCATTGTCTTCATTGTAACTCTGATTTTCCCGTTTAGCTTGTCTTTGCAGTTCGGCCAAAATCGTCAAAAGTTTCGCTAAACAATTACGAATCTCGCTCCGGTTGGGAGGATTGCGATAGGGTTCAATTAAGACAGTATTAAGGACAATTCTGCCTAATAATCCCAGATAATCGGGGTTGGGTTCGGGATTGGGGGAAAAAAATAAATCTATCTGTCGGGTTTCATCGCTGACTTCTTTGCTGATTTCGACGATTCCCAGGGGAGAAAGTAATTGTTCAAGGTAATTTTTGGCAAATTGGTCATGGGGTTTCATGGACTGAACAGTTAATCGATACTTTTCAATTGTATCGAGCGATTTTTGAATGGTTTTATCAACTTATGTTAACAAAAATGTCAGATATTTCAGAAATCCCTTGACAAATAAAAATCAGTTTTGTTAACTTACAATTGTCTTCGATAAATTCCCTTGAGCATCATGACATTAGCAACAATTATGAAAAATGGGGGGGGGAGAAGAAAAGCTTATACAATTCTCTCCTTCAGGTCTTTTCTCTAGTAGCAACTACAGCGATCGGATATACTGCTATAGCTACCAGTGCCACAGCCGAAATTAGTCAGCAAGATCACCTTATTATCGCTCAATTTGCTCCTCGTGGTCGTGAATTTGTTTGTCAGTTTAATGGATCGGGTACTACGATTGCACCTAATATATCAGGGTCTTTTATTCATGATATATATTGCTACATTCCTGCCCAAGGAAGACAATGTGTAGCTGTATATGATGGTATATTTGGATCACTAACTGGTGATTGGAAGCCTTGCGGTAACAATAACATGAAGATAGTTACCGATCCGAATACCTGGACTTCCCCGTTGACAAAAAGCCATAACCCGTGCTGTAGAAAGGATTAAGAAAATTTCCAGCGCCCCGTTACTGGGTACAAATCAGAGAAACTTCCAATAAATCTAACGCTTTTTGTTGCAGTTGGGTCGGTCGAGT